>NZ_JBLKRU010000025.1:0-112415 GCF_047608185.1 Caballeronia eucalypticola | reverse complement strand
CGGAACTTACCCGACAAGGAATTTCGCTACCTTAGGACCGTTATAGTTACGGCCGCCGTTTACCGGGACTTCAATCAAGAGCTTGCACCCCATCATTTAATCTTCCGGCACCGGGCAGGCGTCACACCCTATACGTCCACTTTCGTGTTTGCAGAGTGCTGTGTTTTTATTAAACAGTCGCAGCCACCAGTTTATTGCAACCCCTTCACCCTCCTGGCGCAGGCCAGTCAAGCTACAGGGGCGTACCTTATCCCGAAGTTACGGTACCAATTTGCCGAGTTCCTTCTCCCGAGTTCTCTCAAGCGCCTTAGAATACTCATCTCGCCCACCTGTGTCGGTTTGCGGTACGGTCTTGTTAAACTGAAGCTTAGAGGCTTTTCTTGGAACCACTTCCGATTGCTTCTTCGCCTAAGCGAATGGCCTCACACCCTTGAATTACGCGCCCGGATTTGCCTAAGCGCCTTCTCCAATGCAAGGACCGGGACTTCCAACACCCGGACAACCTTCCGCGATCCGTCCCCCCATCGCATTTAACAATGGTGCAGGAATATTAACCTGCTTCCCATCAGCTACGCATTTCTGCCTCGCCTTAGGGGCCGACTCACCCTACGCCGATGAACGTTGCGTAGGAAACCTTGGGCTTACGGCGAGGGGGCTTTTCACCCCCTTTATCGCTACTCATGTCAGCATTCGCACTTCCGATACCTCCAGCACACTTTTCAATGCACCTTCACAGGCTTACGGAACGCTCTCCTACCATGCGAGATAAATCTCGCATCCGCAGCTTCGGTATATTGCTTAGCCCCGTTACATCTTCCGCGCAGGACGACTCGATCAGTGAGCTATTACGCTTTCTTTAAAGGGTGGCTGCTTCTAAGCCAACCTCCTGACTGTTTTAGCCTTCCCACTTCGTTTCCCACTTAGCAATATTTGGGGACCTTAGCTGGCGGTCTGGGTTGTTTCCCTCTTGACACCGGACGTTAGCACCCGATGTCTGTCTCCCGTGATTGCACTCTTCGGTATTCGGAGTTTGCTATGGCGTAGTAATCCGCAATGGACCCCACAACCATGACAGTGCTCTACCCCCGAAGGTGATACACGAGGCACTACCTAAATAGTTTTCGGAGAGAACCAGCTATTTCCAAGTTTGTTTAGCCTTTCACCCCTATCCACAGCTCATCCCCTAATTTTTCAACATTAGTGGGTTCGGTCCTCCAGTACGTGTTACCGCACCTTCAACCTGGCCATGGATAGATCACTTGGTTTCGGGTCTACGCCCAGCAACTGAACGCCCTATTCGGACTCGCTTTCGCTACGGCTGCCTTAATCAGTTAACCTTGCTACTGAACGTAAGTCGCTGACCCATTATACAAAAGGTACGCCGTCACCCCTTGCGAGGCTCCGACTGTTTGTATGCATGCGGTTTCAGGATCTATTTCACTCCCCTCCCGGGGTTCTTTTCGCCTTTCCCTCACGGTACTGGTTCACTATCGGTCGATCACGAGTATTTAGCCTTGGAGGATGGTCCCCCCATCTTCAGACAGGATTTCACGTGTCCCGCCCTACTTGTCGTACACCTAGTTCCACACATCCGCTTTCGCCTACAGGGCTATCACCTGCTATGGCCACACTTTCCAGAGTGTTCGGCTAACGGTCGTGCTAAAGAGTACAGGCTGATCCCATTTCGCTCGCCACTACTTTGGGAATCTCGGTTGATTTCTTTTCCTGCGGTTACTTAGATGTTTCAGTTCACCGCGTTCGCTTCACTGAGCCTATGTATTCAGCTCAGGATGACCCAGAAGGGCCGGGTTTCCCCATTCGGACATCGACGGATCAAAGCTCGTTTGCCAGCTCCCCGTCGCTTTTCGCAGGCTACCGCGTCCTTCATCGCCTGTGATCGCCAAGGCATCCACCACATGCACTTGTTCGCTTGACCCTATAACGAGTGTGTCTCCGAGAGTTCGCTCTACACCGAACCGAAGTTCAATGCCGATGAAACCTCTTTCACACCGCTATAGGTTGAGTATTCGTGTTGCGCCGTATTCCAAAGCAATCTTTCGATCACCTTTTCATACATTGATACAATCACAACCCTGATTCACCTACTCACACACCCATCTCTAAGTGTATTTTCGTGAATCTCTTTACTACTTCTTCCAGATTGTTAAAGAACGACAGCACAACTTAAAGCGCTATGCCTTAAATTGCTTACTGACTGGCTCAATCGCCAATGCATAATCACTCTCGTGTGCAAAGAATGCTATGCGTTGGTGATTGGTGGAGGATGACGGGATCGAACCGACGACCCCCTGCTTGCAAAGCAGGTGCTCTCCCAGCTGAGCTAATCCCCCAAGTACCTTGATGCCTGAGGGTCTGCATTTATCATTTCACGTTCTTTCAAACGCTCAAGAGTAAATGGTGGGTCTGGTTGGATTCGAACCAACGACCCCCGCCTTATCAAGACGGTGCTCTAACCAACTGAGCTACAGACCCTTAGCCTGTCTTCTTACAGCCGATAAGCGTGAGCGCTTTAGCACTTCACTTCAATACGTTTGAGCTCGAGAAAGGAGGTGATCCAGCCGCACCTTCCGATACGGCTACCTTGTTACGACTTCACCCCAGTCATGAATCCTACCGTGGTGACCGTCCTCCTTGCGGTTAGACTAGCCACTTCTGGTAAAACCCACTCCCATGGTGTGACGGGCGGTGTGTACAAGACCCGGGAACGTATTCACCGCGGCATGCTGATCCGCGATTACTAGCGATTCCAGCTTCACGTAGTCGAGTTGCAGACTACGATCCGGACTACGATCGGTTTTCTGGGATTAGCTCCCCCTCACGGGTTGGCAGCCCTCTGTTCCGACCATTGTATGACGTGTGAAGCCCTACCCATAAGGGCCATGAGGACTTGACGTCATCCCCACCTTCCTCCGGTTTGTCACCGGCAGTCTCCTTAGAGTGCTCTTGCGTAGCAACTAAGGACAAGGGTTGCGCTCGTTGCGGGACTTAACCCAACATCTCACGACACGAGCTGACGACAGCCATGCAGCACCTGTGTATCGGTTCTCTTTCGAGCACCCCCACCTTTCAGCAGGGTTCCGACCATGTCAAGGGTAGGTAAGGTTTTTCGCGTTGCATCGAATTAATCCACATCATCCACCGCTTGTGCGGGTCCCCGTCAATTCCTTTGAGTTTTAATCTTGCGACCGTACTCCCCAGGCGGTCAACTTCACGCGTTAGCTACGTTACTAAGTCAATGAAGACCCAACAACTAGTTGACATCGTTTAGGGCGTGGACTACCAGGGTATCTAATCCTGTTTGCTCCCCACGCTTTCGTGCATGAGCGTCAGTATTGGCCCAGGGGGCTGCCTTCGCCATCGGTATTCCTCCACATCTCTACGCATTTCACTGCTACACGTGGAATTCTACCCCCCTCTGCCATACTCTAGCTCGCCAGTCACAAATGCAGTTCCCAGGTTAAGCCCGGGGATTTCACATCTGTCTTAACGAACCGCCTGCGCACGCTTTACGCCCAGTAATTCCGATTAACGCTCGCACCCTACGTATTACCGCGGCTGCTGGCACGTAGTTAGCCGGTGCTTATTCTTCCGGTACCGTCATCCCCTCAGGGTATTAGCCCAAAGGTTTTCTTTCCGGACAAAAGTGCTTTACAACCCGAAGGCCTTCTTCACACACGCGGCATTGCTGGATCAGGGTTTCCCCCATTGTCCAAAATTCCCCACTGCTGCCTCCCGTAGGAGTCTGGGCCGTGTCTCAGTCCCAGTGTGGCTGGTCGTCCTCTCAGACCAGCTACAGATCGTCGCCTTGGTAGGCCTTTACCCCACCAACTAGCTAATCTGCCATCGGCCGCCCCTATAGCGCGAGGTCCCGAAGGATCCCCCGCTTTCTTCCGTAGATCGTATGCGGTATTAATCCGGCTTTCGCCGGGCTATCCCCCACTACAGGACACGTTCCGATGTATTACTCACCCGTTCGCCACTCGCCACCAGGATTACTCCCGTGCTGCCGTTCGACTTGCATGTGTAAGGCATGCCGCCAGCGTTCAATCTGAGCCAGGATCAAACTCTTCAGTTCAATGCCTGTTACTGTTTTCTATTCTTGCGAATAGGTCGCTCACTCAACGTACTGACAAGTTCCTCCCATCTTCCAGTTACCCGAAAGACGCTCAAAACCTACCTTAATACTAGTGTGAGACTTGATACTTTCGCTTCACGGCAGCACCTCCCGGGTTACCCCGGAAAACACCACCACGCTTAAAGCAAAACACCAAGCGCCCACACTTATCGGCTGTTAGTTTTTAAAGAACATTCGCTACCCACCGCACGATCCCAACCCTCAGAACCCTGCCGCTTTCGCGTCGCTGCATCTGCAGCACAGAAACGAGATTATGTCCTGCGTTTCGCTTTTCGTCAACAGGTTTTTTACCGCTTCGTGACAAACATCATCTCGACCACCTGGACTTTTCAATTCCGTCGAAGCGCCGTCCTGCTTGGCTCTCCGGGTACCGAAACTGAACAGCTAACGCCTTACTTCCCGCTTCTCTTCGCCTCATCCAGAAGCGAAGAGGCCGAATTCTAGTGCCCCCTCAGACGTTGCGCAAGGGGTTTGTGAAAAGAATATTAATGGCACGTGAACAACGCATGCGATACGGCGAAATACGACGAAGAACCGAGACTAGCCGAACGTGTTTGATGCCCAAGACTTTTGATGGACGCTGGCCTTCACGGGAACGCCTCCGCAAAACGCGCGGCAGGACCACCACCCATCGCACATCGCGCTATTCAGCCTCACACGATTAACGCCCGCCGAAAAACAAAAACCCCGCGAACCGTTACCGGGCGCGGGGTTTGATACAACTTGATGCTTCACGAAAAGCTAAACTGGTGCCGGCTGCAGGACTCGAACCCGCCACCTTCTGATTACAAATCAACTGCTCTACCTGATGAGCTAAGCCGGCGAAGTCAGCGATTTTACTTCATTTGACGACCTTGAGGTGGCCTCGACCCGATGATTTAGAACCATCGTCGTCAGGAGGCAACTCGTCGTCATCTCGTGCGTCTCGCGCAGACGCCATTGCGCCACGGTTCTCGATCCGCTCAGTCCCACTTTCCTCCGGCCCCAGCTCCGACGAACGCGGCCCGTTTTCGCCCGACAGATCCGGCGCCGCGCCAATTGCAGCGGGGTCGACGGGAAAAGCCATGCCCTGGCCATTCTCCCGTGCATAGATAGCCAGCACGTTGGTGACCTGCACCTCGATCTTGTGCGACTTGCCAGAAAAGCGCGCACTGAACTCGATCCACTCATTGCCCATCTGCAGCTGGCTTGTGGCCTCGAAGCTGATGTTCAGCACGATCTCGTCATTGCGCACGAACTGGCGCGGTACGCGCGTGCCGTTGTCGACCCGCACCGCGATATGCGGCGTAAAGCCGTTATCCGTGCACCACTCGTAGAGTGCGCGCAGCAGATAAGGCTTGGTGGATATTTCTTGCATCGACTTGCCCTCTATCGATGGAAGGCGCCGCCGGTCGAGCCGGCACGCCCCGCCATCGAAAATATTAGCGACGCATCACTTTCTCAGAAGGCGTCAGCGCTTCGATGTATGCCGGCCGGCTGAAAATCCGCTCGGCGTACTTCATCAACGGCGCAGCGTTCTTCGACAACTCAATGCCATAGTGGTCCAGGCGCCACAGCAGCGGCGCGATGGCGACGTCGAGCATGGAAAACTCTTCGCCGAGCATGTACTTGTTCTTCAGGAAGATAGGAGCAAGTTGCGTCAAACGATCACGAATGGCGTTGCGTGCCTTCTCGTGATTCTTCTCTGCAGCCTTGCCCTTCTCGTTTTCCAGCGTGCCAACATGCACGAACAGCTCTTTCTCGAAGTTCAGCAGGAACAAGCGAGCGCGGGCGCGCTGCACCGGATCGGCGGGCATGAGTTGCGGATGCGGAAAACGCTCGTCGATGTATTCGTTGATGATGTTCGATTCGTACAGGATCAAGTCGCGTTCGACCAGAATGGGAACCTGGCCGTACGGATTCATCACCGCGATGTCTTCCGGCTTGTTGAACAGGTCAACGTCGCGGATTTCGAAGTCCATGCCCTTTTCGAACAACACCAGCCGGCAGCGCTGGGAGAACGGGCAGGTAGTGCCGGAGTACAAAACCATCATGATTAAAAGTCCCTTCAGAAAAACATAAGGGCCAGCGTGCGAAAAGCGCCTGCTAGGAGGCGCTTCGACGACGCTGACCCACACCGATCGCGGCGTGTTATTTAATTTGCTTCCAGTATGCCGCGTTGAGGCGCCACGCCAAAAAGCTCAAAACTCCCAAGAACATCAGGACCCAGACGCCCAGTTGCTTTCGCTCCTGCTGGGCCGGTTCCGCCATCCACGAAAGGTACGAAACCAGATCGGCCATAGCCGAATCATAATCTACTGGCGACATCGTCCCCGGAGTCACTTGGGTATAACCCGCGAAATGTTTGACCTTTTCGCCGGTTTTTTCGTCGATTTCGGTATCGAATTTCGCCGTTCGGACACCCTGCAACTCCCACAGCACGTGCGGCATGGCGACATTTTCATACACGAGATTGTTCCAGCCGGTCGGCCGGGTATCGTCGCGATAAAAACTGCGCAAGTACGTGTAGATCCAGTCCTTGCCGCGCGCCCTCGCTTCCACCGACAAATCCGGCGGCGCCGCTCCGAACCACGTTTTTGCATCGTCGGGACGCATGGCGATGGTCATCGTGTTGCCGACCTTGTCAGTCGTGAACAGCAGATTTGCCTGAATCTCCTTCGGATCGATGCCAATGTCCGTCAGCCGGTTGTAACGCATCAAACTCGCGCTATGGCAATTCAGGCAGTAGTTTACAAACAATTTTGCACCATGTTGAAGCGACGCAAAATTTTCGGAGCTATCGGGCGCGGCGTCCAGCGGCACTTCCTGCGCGTGCACCGGCGTCAAGCCGAACGACAACAGCGCCGCGCCAGTCACCATAAGGGTAGAAAACCATTTTTTCATCGTTATGTCTCCTTTGGGGTCAATGCGGCTTGTACCGCACGCGGTCCGGCGGCTGCTTGAAGCGGCCGCGGGTCGTCCAGAAGGGCATGCCGAGGAAAAACGCGAAATAAATCAACGCACAAATCTGCGCTATCAACGTGCTGGAAGGCGACGGCGGTTTCGTGCCGAGATAACCAAGTACAAGGAACGCGAACACGAAGACGCCGTAGAACACTTTGTGGAAAAACGGCCGGTATCGAATGGATTTGACAGGACTTCGGTCAAGCCACGGTAAGAAAAACAGCGACACCACGGCCGTACCCATGACCACTACGCCCCAGAATTTCGATTCGGTCAGCGCCATGAACACAATCAGCAGCAACGCCAGCACCGGCAAACCGATCCGCCATTTGCCACGCGCCCGCAACAACGCCAGCACGCCCAGCAGCGCGACCACGATCATCAGCACGATCTTGAACGGGTCGGTGGTCGCGCGCAGCATCGCGTAGAAAGCGGTGAAGTACCACACCGGCGCGATTTCGTTCGGCGTCTGCAGCGAGTTTGCCGGGACGAAGTTATTGGCTTCGAGGAAATAACCGCCCATTTCCGGCGCGAAGAAAATGATCGCGGCGAAGATGAACAGGAAGATGCAGACACCCATGAAATCGTGGACGGAGTAGTACGGATGGAAGGGAATGCCGTCGAGCGGAACGCCCTTTTCGTCCTTCTTCGCCTTGATTTCGATGCCGTCCGGGTTATTCGATCCCACTTCGTGCAACGCGACCAGGTGAGCGACAACCAAGCCGATCAGCACAAGCGGAATGGCGACCACATGGAACGCGAAAAAGCGGTTGAGCGTCACGTCCGAGACTACGTAATCGCCGCGAATCCAGAGCGACAGATCCGGGCCGATAAACGGAATCGCCGAGAACAGGTTCACGATCACCTGTGCACCCCAGAACGACATCTGGCCCCACGGCAGGAGGTAGCCGAAGAACGCTTCGGCCATCAGGCACAGGAAAATCGCGCAGCCGAAGATCCAGACAAGTTCACGCGGCTTGCGATACGAGCCGTATAACAACCCGCGGAACATATGCAGATACACGACGACGAAGAACATCGACGCGCCCGTGGAATGCATGTAGCGGATCAGCCAGCCCCACGGCACCTCCCGCATGATGTATTCGACCGATGCGAACGCGAGCGTCGCATCGGGCTTGTAGTTCATCGTCAGGAAGATGCCGGTGACGATCTGGTTCACCAGCACCAGCAACGCCAGCGAGCCGAAGATGTACCAGAAGTTGAAATTCTTCGGTGCGTAGTACTCGGAAACGTGCGCTTTCCAGGTCGATGTCAGCGGAAAGCGCCGGTCGATCCAGCCCAGAAACCCCGTTGTTTCCACTTCCTTGTCGGTAGCCGCCATTACGCCTCTCCCTTTTCGTCCTTGCCAATCACGAGTGACGTCGCCGATGTGTACATATAAGGCGGGATGTCCAGGTTGTCCGGCGCAGGCTTGTTCTTGAACACACGGCCGGACAGGTCATAGGTCGAGCCGTGGCACGGGCAGAGAAAACCGCCGGGCCAGTCGTCAGGGAGATTGGGCTGGGCGCCTTCCTGGAAGCGCGGTGTGGGGGTGCAGCCGAGGTGCGTACAGACGGCCACGGCAACGAGCAGGTTCTTGTGTTCGGCACGCGAACGGTATTCGTTATTACAGTATTCGGGCAGCGGCATGCTGAACGCTTTCTTCGACTGCGGATCGGCGAGCTCGGGATCGGCCTTCTTGACGTCGGCGAGCATTTCGTCGGTACGGTTGAGGATCCAGACCGGCTTACCGCGCCAGGCAACCGTCATCAGGTCGCCAGGCTTGAGACCTGATATATCGACTTCGACCGGCGCGCCCGCTGCCTTGGCTTTTTCCGACGGTGCAAACGACCCGACGAACGGGACGCAAGCCGCTACGCCACCGATTCCGCCCATTACGGTCGTCGTGATCAGCCAGGTTCGGCGGCTGCCGTCGACGCGTTGATCTTCGTTGTCTCGCATCACACGCCCCACTTCTGAGTTGGATTTATACCGTCAGTTCGTTCTACCGACGCTAGTGTGCGCGAATGGAGTCGTCATTTACAAGAGTTGAATAGCAAAAAACGCTCGAAGTCCTTCATTCTTAAGGGTTTCCCCGCACTTAATCGTGACTGTCGAATGAAGGGGTTATTTACCGCGCTCGATTATTTATTGCACCGCAAGATAATCAAACCGGATTATCGATATCAATAAACACATGCTCGATATCGAAATGCTCGGCCACATGCGCGCCGAGCGCCTGGACGCCGTATCGCTCGGTGGCATGGTGCCCTGCCGCAACGTAAGCCACGCCGCTTTCCGCCGCGATGTGCATGGTCTGCTCGGACACTTCACCGCTGATGTAGACGTCCGCGCCGGCTGCAATCGCTTGGTCGAAGAACCCTTGCGCGCCGCCCGTGCACCACGCCACGCGGCGCAACTCCCAATCCGGATTGCCGAACACGAGCGGCTTGCGCCCGACTTCGTTTTCGACCGTTGCGGTGAAATGCTCAAGCGACAAAGGCACGGGCAACGACGCGATCCAGCCGAGATCCTGATCGCCGAAGCGGTTGTCCGCGATCAAGCCAAGGCGTTCACCGAGCTGGGCATTGTTGCCAAACTCGGGATGTGAATCGAGCGGCAGGTGATACGCGAACAAGTTGATGTCATGTTCGAGCAGCGTCTTCAGCCGCCGGTACTTGCGCCCCGTGACCTGCGGCGCCTCGTTCTTCCAGAAGTAGCCGTGATGTACGAGCACGGCGTCCGCGCCCCACTCAATGGCCGCGTCCAGGAACGCTTGCGACGCTGTGACGCCAGTCGCCAGTTTGGCTACGCGGCGTGATCCCTCAACCTGCAGACCATTCGGGCAATAGTCCTTGAAGCGCCCGATTTCCAGCAGATTGTTCAGATACAATTCCAGTTCGATCCGATCCATGAATTCCTCTATTCCATCAAATGCTTAGACGCTTCTGGCTGTTTTTTGCCCAAGCGGTGACCGTGCTTTTGGCGCTGATGTTCATCGTCGCGACCTTGAAACCGCAGTGGCTTCAACGCCAGGGAACGTTCGGCAAGCAACTCGCCGAACCGATCGTCGCGTTGCAGGAAGTTGCGCCAAGCATCGGTTCCCGGCCCGCTCAGTCGTCGTATGCGGATGGCGCGCAGAAAGCGATGCCCGCCGTGGTCAACGTGTTTTCGAGCAAGGACGGCACATTGCCGCCCGATCCGCGCGCGAAAGACCCGCTGTTCCGCTATTTTTTCGGCGACAAGAACAAGCGTAAGGGCGACGAAACGCCGGCGTCGAATCTCGGCTCAGGCGTGATTGTCAGCTCCGAAGGCTACATTCTAACGAACCAACATGTCGTCGATGGGGCCGATCAGATCGAAGTTGCTTTGGCGGACGGACGGACGTCGTCGGCGAAAGTGATCGGCGTGGATCCGGAAACCGATCTCGCCGTGCTGAAGATCAACATGACGAACCTGCCCACCATCACGCTCGGCCGAATGGACCAGACGCGCGTGGGCGACGTGGTGCTGGCGATCGGCAATCCATTCGGTGTAGGCCAAACGGTGACCATGGGGATTGTCAGCGCGCTCGGGCGCAATCACCTCGGCATCAATACGTTCGAGAATTTTATCCAGACCGACGCGGCTATCAATCCGGGTAATTCGGGCGGTGCGCTGGTGGATGTGAACGGTAATCTGCTCGGCATCAATACTGCAATCTATTCGCGCAGCGGCGGCTCGCTGGGGATTGGCTTTGCGATTCCTGTGTCGACGGCGCGCAGCGTGCTGGAAAGCATCATCACCACAGGGACGGTCACGCGCGGCTGGATTGGCGTCGAACCGCAGGACGTGACGCCGGAAATCGCGGAATCGTTCGGGCTCGAGCAAAAGTCCGGCGCGATCGTGGCGGGCGTATTGCAAGGCGGACCGGCCGACAAAGCCGGCATCAAGCCGGGCGACATCCTGATCAGCATCAATGACGACACCATCACCGACACCACGCGCCTGCTCAATGTTGTCGCGCAGATCAAGCCCGGGACGTCGGTGAAGGTGCATCTGATGCGCAAGAGCAAGGAACTCGACTTGAACGTGGTGATCGGCAAGCGGCCAATGCAGCCCAAGCAACCCCAGCCGCCAGACGATGACAACGGCGGTGGCGATCAAAACGACGAGTAAGGCAATCTCCAGTTCATCGCGAAGTGCCGTAATGCAAAGGGGCCGTTCCAACTCACGTCTGGAACGGCCCCTTTTGTTTTCCTACCCATCATCCGCCAGCTGGAACCTTCACTCCCCGTCCCGCTTCGCATCCTCTGCAGCTTCCACTTCCTGCTCGATGATCTTGTCCTTGCCCACGATCAACCGTGCCGCAATGATGCCGACCTCGTAAAGAATGATCAGTGGCACAGCCAGAATCAGCTGTGAGAACACGTCGGGCGGCGTCACCACAGCGGAAATCACGAACGCGCCGACGATCACATACGGCCGGATCTGCCGCAATTTCTTGATGGTTACGAATCCCATGCGCGCCAAGATCACCACGATGATCGGGACCTCGAAGGTCACGCCGAACGCGAGGAACATGGTGAGGACGAAGCTCAGGTAATTATCGATATCCGTCGTCATTTCCGCGCCGAGCGGCGCGTTGTAATGCGCCATCACGCGGAAAATAGTCGGGAACACGACGAAATACGCGAACGCCATGCCGCACAGGAACAGGAAATAGCTGCTCCCGACTAGCGGCACGACCAGCTTCTTCTCGTGCTGATACAAACCCGGTGCGATAAACGCCCAGATCTGGTACAGCACGATAGGCAGCGCGATCACCAGCGCGACCATCATGGTCACTTTCATTGGCACGAAGAACGAGCCGGTGACGTCGGTGACGATCATCTTGCCGTCCTTCGGCAAGTTCTGCATCAGCGGACGCGCGAGCAACCGGAAGATATCCGGCGCCCAATAAACCAGCCCGATGAACACGACGATGACTGAAGCGCCTGCGCGGATGATACGGTCACGCAGTTCGACCAGGTGCGAGATAAACGTCTCTTCGACGGGCTCGTCTTTAATCTGTTGCGGGTCGCTCACGCCGGCCCTCTGCTGGGATTCATCGATGGAAGGGAAGTTGGTGTTCGCGAGATGGGAGCGGCGCAAACATCAGAAAAACCGCGTGGGACGGCGCAGCGTCTCAGGCGTATGCCGCGCCACGCGCGCCGCGCCTGATTGAACGCGCGTCTTGCGCAACGTGGTGCGCTTATACCAGTTCGGAATGGCGGCCTGTTTGACACGCCAGTTCTTGCGTTTCCCGGGCGACGCGTTATTGCTGCTGAACGTGTTGTCCGGGCTCGAACGCCAGGTGTCGCCTGAAACATGCGTCAGATTCGGGTCGCCCCCGCCCGCGACGCTGTCCGAGACCGATGTGCCCTGGTTCCAGGCGTCGTTGAGTTCGTTTTCGTGCTGGCGAAGATTGTCGTGAATCTTGTTCTCGACATTCGCTGCCGCCGTTTCGAACTCGGTGCGCATTTTCTTCAGCTCGTCGAGTTCCATCTCGCGCGAGACTTCGGCCTTGACGTCGTTGATATACCGCTGTGCGCGACCGAACAGCGCGCCAGCCGTTCGTGCCACGCCGGGCAAGCGTTCCGGCCCGAGCACTACCAGCGCGACAACGCCGATCAGCGCCATTTTGGTCAGACCAAGGTCGAGCATGGAATCGAAGATCCTGAGGGTGGCAAGTGGAGATGGCCGATGCCGGGCTTAATCGCTACGCAGGCTGAATCAGCTTGATTAGCGGTAGTCGCCCGAGCGGGTCTTGTCCTTCGCTTCCACGTCGACCGCGCCGTTGCGCGGCAATTCGCGCTGCTCGGCCGGCGCTCCTTCGCCTTCCTTCATACCTTCCTTGAAACCCTTTACCGCGCCGCCCAGATCGCCGCCAATGTTACGCAGCTTCTTCGTGCCGAAAACCAGCGCCACGATCAACAAAACAATCAACCAGTGCCAAATGCTCAACGAACCCATGACTGAAAACTCTCCTTGGCTTCGCCGCGCGAGTCGCACGCGACGAAGAATGTGAACCTTGCGGTCCGAGTCGAAGCGTCGACGCTCCGATGACTAAACCGATAGTGTGCGCGCCTAATATTGCGATGGAAAGACGCTTTCGTTTTCATTACATTCCGGGGCGGACGATCAGGCGCATCCTATCCGCCGCAATCGACCGTTCAACCCATCCGGCGCCACGGGCGTTCCCCGGCGAGGATATGAGCGTGAACGTGATACACCTCTTGCCCGCCGCCCGGTCCGGTATTAATGACCGTTCGGAAACCGGTGTCGCCACCGGTGTACGCCACGCCCAGCTGGTCAGCAAGCCGTGCCGTCAAACTCAACATTCTACCAAGCAGCGGCGCATCGGCTTCGGTGCAGCTCGACAGCGTCTCAATATGTTTACGCGGGATCACGAGCACATGGACGGGCGCGGCCGGGTTGATATCGTGAAAAGCAACAAACTCGTCGTCTTCATGGACTTTCTTGCTTGGAATTTCTCCCGCAGCGATCTTACAGAAAATGCAGTTCTCTTGGCTCATGTGTGTCGCGGGATATCCCGGTATGAATGCATGTTGAAGATCAGGCGTTCGGTCTCAAACCCAGGCACCCGGTTGCAATGGCTTGTTCTCATACAGGAACAGCCAGCCCTTTATAACGCGATAAAGCGTCCAGATACCGACCACGAACAAAATGGGGAAACCGATAAACACCCAGAGCAACGCTATGCCGATCACATGACCGAGCAGCGCGAACCAGAAGGTGCGAATTTGCCATCGGAAATGCGCTTCATAGGGCGTCCCGGCGACGTCATCGCGCTTCAGGTAGTTGATGATGACCGCGATCAGCACGGTCAGTCCGCCGGTGAGCCAGTACGCGGCGTAAAGCGCGTACAGCACGTGAGTCAGCGTGCGCAAGCTGCGCAGACGTTCGGATTCGGGCGAGTTTTGATAAACAGGCGGCGGATACGGCTCGTAAGACTGATTCATTTCATCCTCCTCGGCGACCGGTCGAGCGGGACCCGATCTGCAGCTTAGCCGCCGTTTTCGTTTTGCTCGCGATCGCGGGATTTGCGTAACGCCTTTTCCTCGATTCCCGACATCCCTTCCCGCCGTTCCAGTTCGGCAATGACGTCGGCCGGACTGAGGTCGAAATGGGACAGCATCACGAGGCAATGGAACCACAAGTCGGCCACTTCACCGACAAGCGCCTTGGGTGCACCGCCGTGCCGCGTGTCCTTGGCGGCCAGCACGACTTCGGTCGCTTCCTCACCAATCTTCTTGAGAACGGCGTCGTCACCTTTATGAAAGAGTCGGGAAACGTAGGATTGTTCCGGGTCTCCGCCCTTACGGCTATCGATAATCGCCGCGAGGCGCAGCAGCGTGTCTTGCGTAGGAAGCGTGGCTTGAGTCATTACTTATAGATATTTTCAGGGTCCATCAAGACCGGTTCAACCGCGACCCAGTCGCCCGTTTCCACCGATCCCTCGAATTTCTGGAAAAAGCACGAATGGCGTCCGGTGTGGCACGCAATGCCCGACACCTGCTCCACTTTCAGCAAGACGACGTCTTCGTCGCAATCGAGCCGCACTTCGTGCACGTGCTGAACGTGTCCCGATTCCTCGCCCTTGAACCACAGGCGCTGGCGCGAACGCGAGTAATACACGGCGCGCTTCAATTCGATGGTTTTCGCCAATGCTTCGCGGTTCATCCACGCGAACATCAGCACGTCGCCCGTCGTGGATTCCTGCGCGATCACCGGCACCAGGCCGTTCGCGTCCCACTTGACCTTCTCGATCCAGCCCGCTTCTTCAGTTTGTGCAGTCACCGCTTAAATCCTCACCGAGATGCCCTGGTCGGCCATGAAGTGTTTCGCTTCGCCGACCGTGTGTTCGCCATAGTGAAAGATGCTGGCGGCAAGCACCGCATCGGCGTGACCTTCGGTGATGCCGTCGGCGAGATGCGCGAGCGAGCCCACGCCGCCCGACGCAATCACCGGAATGGAAATAGCGTCGGACACCGCTCGCGTTAGCGCAAGGTCGAAGCCGCTTTTCGTGCCGTCACGATCCATGCTGGTCAGCAGGATTTCGCCGGCGCCGAATTCCGCCATCTTGCGCGCCCACTCGATCACGTCGAGTCCCGTGTTCTTGCGGCCGCCGTGCGTGAAAACTTCCCAGCGCGGCGTTTCGCCCGCGGCGCTGACGCGCTTTGCGTCGATGGCGACCACGATGCACTGCGAGCCATGTTTATCCGATGCATCCCGCACGAGTTGCGGATTCGACACCGCCGATGAATTCATGCTGATCTTGTCGGCGCCCGCGTTCAGCAACCGGCGCACGTCTTCCACCGCGCGCACGCCGCCGCCAACCGTCAGCGGGATAAACACCTGCGACGCCACTTGCTCGATGATCGGCAAGATCAAGTCCCGCTGGTCGGAGGTGGCGGTGATATCGAGGAACGTGAGTTCGTCGGCGCCCTGATCGTCGTATCGGCGAGCAATTTCGACGGGATCGCCCGCGTCGCGTAATTCAAGGAAATTGACGCCCTTGACCACACGGCCAGCGGTGACGTCGAGACACGGGATGATGCGTTTAGCGAGAGCCATGTTGTTGCGAATGCCGTTGCGCTGCGAGTGAGTGCTTAGGATAAGCGAGGCGGTTCAATCGAATTTGACCGTCGTGGAAAGAAACCCGCCCCGCCTGAATGGACTTGTGGCGCGGCTTCGTCAAACCGCGTAGAAAACAGTCCGCAAGCACAGGAGGCGCTTAAAAAAACACGCTTAAGCCAGGCGTGATGAGAAGGTCACCGCATGCGCGGTCTGCTGACCACGACCCGCGGCGCCCTCACGAACATGCCGGGATTCAGGCGTCGTCGGCTTCGCGCAGTTTGTCGGCGCGCGCTTGCGCTGCGGCGAAATCCAGGTCGCCCGAATAAATCGCGCGCCCGCAAATCACGCCGGAAATACCTTCGTCTTCCACTTCGCACAAGGAGTCGATGTCGCCCAGGTTCGACAATCCGCCGCTGGCAATCACCGGAATCTTGACGGCTTGCGCGAGGCGCACAGTGGCTTCAATGTTGATGCCCTGCAACATGCCGTCGCGCCCGATATCCGTATAGATGATCGCCTCGCAGCCGTAGTCTTCGAACTTGCGGCCGAGGTCGATGACTTCGTGCCCCGTCAGCTTGCTCCAGCCGTCGGTCGCGACCTTGCCGTCCTTCGCATCCAGCCCGACGATGATATGACCCGCGAACGCGGTGCAAGCATCTTGCAGGAAGCCCGGATTCTTCACCGCCGCCGTGCCGATGATCACGTATTCCAGACCGTCGTCGAGATATCGCTCGATGGTGTTCAGGTCGCGAATGCCGCCACCCAGTTGCACCGGGATGTCGTTGCCGACTTCCTTGATGATGGCGCGAATGGCTTCTTCGTTTTTCGGCTTGCCGGCAAAAGCGCCGTTCAGGTCGACGAGATGAAGCCGCCGTGCGCCCCGGTCGACCCATAGCCGGGCCATTGCCGCCGGATCTTCGGAAAAAATGGTCGCCTGGTCCATATCGCCTTGTTTGAGGCGTACGCACTGACCGTCTTTTAGATCGATGGCCGGAATGAGCAACATAGAAATAGCGTTATCGGATAAGGGTTGATCGAACGGTTGCAAACCAGGCGCTCAGCGCCTTTGTTTCGCAAGCCGTCTCGCTAGTGTAGTACAAGTGATGCAAGGCTCGTTCGCTGCAAACGGCATAAGCCAAAACGTCAAACCGTCGCAAAAAACAGCACTGAAAACCCGAACCTTACGGTTTCCAGTGTACGAAGTTTCGATACAGCCGCAAGCCCGCGTCGGCGCTCTTCTCAGGGTGAAACTGGGTCGCGAACAGATTGTCCCGGGCAATAGCGGAGGTAAACGGTGCGCCATAAAGGGTTTCGCCCGACGTGTGCGCCGGATTGTCCGGGACACCGTAGTAACTGTGCACGAAATAGAAAAACGATTCGTCGGGCACGCCGTCCCACAGCGCATGCTGCTGCGTCTGGCGCACGCGGTTCCAGCCCATTTGCGGGACCTTGAAACGCGAGCCGTCGTCCTGCAGTTGGCCTTCCAGTTCGAAGCGCACAACCTTTCCGGGAATCAGGCCGAGACCATTCGTGCCTTTCTCGCCCCCTTCCTCGCTCCAGTCGAACAGCATTTGCTCGCCGACACACACGCCCAGCATAGGTTTGTCACGCGCAGCTTCCATCACGGCTTCTTGCAAGCCGGAGGCGCCGAGGTGCGCCATGCAGTCGCGCATCGCGCCCTGTCCCGGCAGCACAATGCGTTCTGCTGCGCGGATTGCTTCGGGCTGCTCGACGATCGCCACGTCCGCTTCCGGCGCGGCCTTGCGGAGCGCCTGATACACGGAGCGCAGGTTGCCCATGCCGTAATCCACGATTGCTATCGAAGTTTTCATCGAAGTATTCAATTCAGCACGTTCCAGAACGCTATTTCAAAGAGGGTATCAACGCCTTCAATCCATTGACGATAAATTCCACCGCCAGCGCCGAGAGCATCAAACCCATCAGCCGCGTGCCAATGTTAATGCCGGTCCGTCCCACCCAGCGCGCGATCGGTTCGGCGAGCATCAACGCACCGAAACACAGTCCTGCCAGAACCGCGCCGATCATGACCAGCCCGATCCGCTCATACCAGTGCACCACACTTGCAGAATAGACGATCACCGTGCTGATGGAACCCGGTCCCGTCAGCAGCGGAATGGCGAGCGGCACGACCGCGATGCTGTTTTTCATCTCCGCTTCGTGGCGTTCTTCCGGCGTGGAGCGCGTGTTGCCGACTTGCGCGTTCAACATGTTGATCGCCATCAGCAACATGATGATGCCGCCGCCCACTTGAAGAGAGCCGACCGAAATCCCGAAGAACGCGATGATCTGTTGCCCGAGCAGCGCCGTCACCGCAATCACGCAGAAGACCGAAATGGACGCGATCCGGATCGTGCCAGCTTTTTCCGAGCTCGACATATCGGTTGTCAGGCTCAGGAAAAACGGGATCGCGCCGACCGGATTGATCAGCGCGAGCAACGATATAAACGATTTGAGTAGATTCATTGCACGCCGGCATGGCTCGTATCGACGCGGACAGCGCGGGCGCGCTTGGAAGCACGCCCGATAGTCGCCGGTTCCGCGTTATTTAGAAGGCGCTTAAAGGCTGCCCTTGGTCGATGGAATCTGCCCTGCCGCGCGTTCGTCCAGCTCAACCGCCATGCGCAACGCGCGGCCGAATGCCTTGAACACGGTTTCCACCTGATGATGCGCGTTGATACCGCGCAAATTGTCGATGTGCAGCGTCACGCCCGCGTGATTCACGAAGCCGCGGAAAAATTCGATGGTGAGATCGACGTCGAACGTACCAATGCGGGCACGCGTGAACGGGACGTGAAACTCCAGTCCCGGCCGGCCCGAAAAATCGATCACGACGCGTGAAAGCGCTTCGTCGAGCGGCACGTAGGAATGGCCGTACCGGCGAATGCCCTTGCGGTCGCCGATGGCCTTCGCCACTGCTTGTCCCAGCGTAATACCTGTGTCTTCGACCGTATGGTGGTCATCGATATGAAGGTCGCCATGCGCCTCGACTTCAAGGTCGAAAAGGCCGTGACGCGCGATCTGGTCGAGCATGTGATCGAGAAACGGCACGCCGGTCGCGAGCTTTTGCTTACCGGTGCCGTCCAGGTCGAGCTTCACACGGATCTGCGTTTCGCTGGTGTTGCGAACGACTTCCGCAATGCGCATGGTGTTTCCTTTGAGACTTTTAAGAGATTTCAGTGCAGCGCGAGTTTCAAAGCCGCGATCATTTGCGCATTTTCTTCTGCCGATCCGACCGTCAAACGCACGCAATTTGCCAATAACGGATGCATTTTACTCACGTTTTTGATCAAAACCCGCGATGTCAGCAGGGTTTCGAACACGGCTGCAGCATCCGGAACACGAACCAGGAGAAAGTTGCCGGCGCTGGGATAAACCGTCACGCCGGGCAGCGCCTTGACGGCGTCTTCCAGACGCGTGCGCTCAGCCCGAAGTTCTGCGGCCTGGGCATCGAGCACGTCGAGGTGATCAAGCATGAAATCCGCTGCGGCCTGCGTCAGCACATTGATGTTGTACGGCGGGCGCACTTTATCGAATTCGGTTGTCCACGACGCCTTGCCCGCCAGATAACCCAGCCGAATACCCGCGAGGCCGAGCTTCGACATTGTCCGCATGACAACCACGTTGTCGAAATCAGCGGCGCGCGGCAACCAGCTTTGCTGGGCGAACGGCTGATACGCTTCATCGATGACAACCAAACTATTCGATGCCGCCGCGATCACGCATTCAATATCCGCGTCGTCGTAGAGCGTGCCGGTCGGATTGTTCGGGTACGCGAGATACACCAGAGCCGGATTGTGCGTTTCGATCGCGGCGATCAGCGCGTCCACATCGAGCGTGAAATCGTCTTTCAACGGCACGCCGATAAATTCCAGCCCCGCGAATTTCGCCGACATCTCGTACATGACAAAGCCGGGAACCGGCGCGACGACGGCGGCGCCGGGTTTCGCGCACGCCATCGACATCATGCTGATCAATTCGTCCGAGCCGTTGCCGAGCAGCAATTCGCACGCGGCGGGCACCTGCATGACGCGCTTGATCTTCTCGATCAACGCGGTCGGACGGGGTTCGGGGTATCGGTTCAAAGCGACGTCCGCCAGACGTTCGCCCAACTGAGCGGCGAGGTCCGCCGGCAATCGATACGGATTTTCCATCGCGTCGAGCTTCACGAGGCCGGTTGAATTCGGCACGGGATAACACGTCATCGCGAGAACGTCGGGGCGCAGAATGTCTTGTGGTCGTGTCATGGTATTGCCGGACGCCAAGCGCCGGACGTTGGGCGGCTCTAAGGCCGCCTCGGGTTTAACGCGTTGCTCGCGACTATTGCGACGTATTTTTCATTCGATACTCAGCGCTGCGCGCATGCGCCTGCAAGCCTTCGCCATACGCCAGTTCGGCTGCAATCTCGCCGAGCGTCTGCGCGCCTTCCGCGCTGACTTCAATCACGCTCGAGCGCTTCATGAAGTCATACACGCCCAGCGGCGATGAAAACCGCGCGGTACGCGATGTCGGCAGCACGTGGTTCGGTCCCGCGCAGTAATCGCCGAGACTTTCGCTCGTGTAACGGCCCAAAAAGATGGCGCCCGCGTGACGGATCTGCGCCGCCCAGTGATGCGGATCGAGCGCGGAAATTTCGAGATGTTCCGGCGCGATGTCGTTGGCGATCGCGCAGGCTTCGTTCATGTCGGCGACCTTGATCAGCGCGCCGCGATCTTCGAGCGAGCGCTGGATCACATCGCGACGGGGCAACGTGGGCAGCAATTCATTGATCGCGTCTTCCACGCGCTGGATGAACGTGGCGTCCGGGCACAGCAGGATGGATTGCGCGAGTTCGTCGTGCTCGGCTTGCGAGAACAGGTCCATCGCGACCCAGCGCGGGTCCGTGGTGGCATCGCAGATGATCAGGATTTCCGACGGCCCCGCGATCATGTCGATACCCACGGTGCCGAATACGCGCCGTTTCGCCGATGCCACATAAGCGTTGCCCGGGCCACAGATTTTATCGACGGCGGGGATGGATTGTGTGCCGTAAGCCAGCGCGCCAATCGCCTGCGCGCCGCCGATGGTGAACACGCGATCCACGCCGCCCAGCAACGCTGCAGCGAGCACCAGCGGATTTTTCACGCCTTCCGGCGTGGGCACGACCATCACGATCTCCTTCACGCCAGCCACGCGCGCGGGAATCGCATTCATCAACACAGACGACGGATATGCGGCCTTGCCACCCGGCACATAGATACCGGCGCGATCCAGCGGCGTGACCTTCTGGCCGAGCACCGTGCCGTCGGCTTCCGTGTATTGCCAGCTATGGCTGCCGCACTCGATCCGCTGTTTCTCGTGATAACCGCGCACGCGCGCCGCCGCCGCCTCCAGCGCGGCGCGGCGTTTCGGGACGAGCCCTTCGAGCGCCGCTTCCAGTTCCGATTGCGGCAATTCCAGTGACGCGACGTTCTCGGCCTTCAGGCGGTCGAACTTGTTCGTGTAGTCCAGGACCGCGTCGTCGCCGCGCTTTTTGACATCGGCGAGAATCTGCGCGACCGAGCGCTCGATAGCTTCGTCCTCGCTCGCCTCGAACGCGAGCACCGCGTGCAGCGCCGTGTGAAAACCGTTGGCGCTGGAATCGAGTTTGCGAATCTTGATAGACATGCTGGTATCCGGTTGTTTGCCCTGCTCTGCTTGACCCTGCTTTACGGTACTTTTATGCGCCGACCGACGCGCGTTCGAACGCATCGAGATACGGCTTCAACGCCGCGCGCTTCAACTTCAGCGCGGCCTGGTTGACGACCAGACGCGACGATATTTCCATGATTTCTTCCACTTCGACCAAATCATTCGCGCGCAACGTATTACCTGAACTGACCAGGTCGACAATGGCGTCCGCCAGACCGACCAGCGGCGCCAGTTCCATCGATCCATACAGCTTGATCAGATCGACGTGAACGCCCTTCGCCGCGAAATGCTCACGCGCGACTTCAACATATTTTGTCGCGATGCGCAGGCGAGCGCCCTGGCGCACAGCGGTTTCGTAATCGAAGCCGTTTTTCACCGCGACCGACATCCGGCAACGCGCAATGTTCAGATCGATCGGCTGATACAACCCGCCGCCGCCATGCTCGATCAACACGTCCTTGCCCGCCACGCCGAAGTCGGCTGCGCCGTATTCGACGTACGTGGGGACATCGGTGGCACGCACGATGATCACGCGCAAATTCGGGTTCGTGGTCGGCAGGATCAGCTTGCGCGACGTTTCGGGATCTTCGGTCACTTCCACGCCGGCAGCGGCGAGCAGCGGGAGGGTTTCATCGAAGATGCGTCCCTTCGATAACGCCAGCGTCAACATCGCACTCGCCGGCACCGAACTCAATGCCTTGGAAGTTTGCAGCGTACTCATTGCTCGCCCCCGCTACCCTTGATGCGCCGCACGTTCGCGCCGACGGCCGTCAGCTTGCTTTCCATCCGGTCGTAGCCGCGATCAAGGTGATAGATACGATCAATCAGCGTTTCGCCTTCCGCGCACATGGCCGCGATCACCAGACTCGCCGATGCCCTCAGGTCAGTCGCCATCACCTTCGCGCCCGACAGTTTCTGCACGCCGGTCACGAGCGCCGTATTACCGTCGATGGTAATGCTGGCGCCCAGCCGATTCAGTTCCTGCACGTGCATGAAACGGTTCTCGAAGATGGTTTCCACCGCTTGCGACGTGCCGGTCGCGAGCGTGTTGAGCGCCATGAACTGAGCTTGCATGTCGGTGGGGAACGCCGGGTATTCCGATGTACGGAAGCTGACCGCCGTCGGCCGTTTGTTCATCCGCACGCGTAGCCAGTTCTCGCCTTCCTCAATAGATACACCCGTTTCGTGGAGCTTTTCAATCACGGCTTCGAGCAGCGATGGATTTACGTTGCGCAACGTGACGTCGCCGCCGGTCGCTGCGACCGCGCACAGGAACGTGCCCGCTTCAATCCGATCCGGCACGACCGAATGGCGCGCGCCGTGCAACTTGTCGACACCATGAATCACCAGCCGGTCCGATCCGATCCCATCGATCTTTGCGCCCATCGCGACGAGCAGATTCGCGAGATCGCTGACTTCCGGCTCGCGCGCCGCGTTTTCGATAACCGTTTCGCCTTCCGCGAGCACGGCCGCCATCAGCAAATTTTCCGTGCCGGTGACGGTGATCATGTCGGTGACAATGCGCGTGCCCTTCAGCCGCTTCGCCCGCGCTTCAATGAAGCCGTGCTCGATCGTGATCTCGGCGCCCATCGCCTGAAGGCCCTTGATGTGCTGGTCGACAGGACGCGCGCCAATGGCGCAGCCACCCGGCAACGACACCTTCGCTTCGCCGAACCGTGCGAGCAGCGGCCCGAGCACGAGAATGGACGCGCGCATGGTCTTGACCATTTCGTAGGGCGCAACCAGATTGTCGACTTTCGATGCATTCAGCCAGACCTTCCCGTCCGCTGATTCAGAACGCAGGCCCATCTGGTTCAGCAATTTGAGCATCGTGCGCACGTCTTGCAGGTTGGGCACGTTTTCCAGATGCACGTCGTCAGCCGTGAGCAGACCGGCGCAAAGAATGGGCAGCGCCGCATTCTTCGCACCCGATACAACGATTTCGCCCGAGAGCTTCGCGCCCCCGACAATCACGAGTTTGTCCATGCTTGGCGTTCCTTCTACGGAGCTTCCTGCTGCAGCGCCGTTATCGGCGTCGCGGTTGTCTTGAGTGAATCGCACTAAATTTTCAGCCAGTCGGTTACGGGTGATGCGTTGACATCATCAAATGTGGGGAACGCTGCTCAGACGGGTTTCCACTCGGCCGGGGTCAGCGTTTTCATGCTTAGCGCGTGGATTTCCGCGCGCATGCGGTCGCCGAGCGCCGCGTAGACGAGTTGATGGCGAGCGATGGGCCGCTTGCCTTCGAATGCGTCGCTCACGATGGTCGCGAAGAAATGCTGGCCGTCGCCTTCTACTTCGACATGCTGGCAAGCGAGGCCGCCAGCAATGTATTCCTTCACTTGTTCCGGAGTCGGCAACATGGAAGTCTCCTGAAAATTAAGCGAACTGATTAGTGACGCAATTTGTAACCGCTTGCCAGCAAGCGCAGGGCGATTCCCGCCAGAACGATGAAAAACCCGCTGACAATGCCAAGGCTCACGAGCGGATTGATGTCGGACAGGCCGAAGAAGCCATAGCGGAATCCGTCGATCATGTAGAAGAACGGATTCAGCCGCGACACTTCGCGCCAAACTGGCGGCAGCGTATGCGTGGAGTAAAACACGCCCGATAGAAAAGTCAGCGGCATGATCAAAAAGTTTTGGAATGCGGCCAGCTGGTCGAATTTATCGGCCCAGACGCCGGCGATCAATCCGAGCGTTCCTAGAATTGCGGAGCCAAGGATCGCAAAGCCGAGAATGTAGAACGGCGCGGCAAAGCTCATGGGAATAAACCAGACCGTGACGATAAACACGCCAAAACCGACCGCGATCCCGCGCACGACGGACGCAAGCACATACGCGAAATACATTTCCCAGTGCGACAGCGGCGGCAGCAGCACGAATACGAGGTTGCCGGTGATCTTCGACTGGATCAGCGACGACGAACTGTTCGCAAACGCGTTCTGCAACACGCTCATCATCACGAGGCCCGGCACGAGGAAGCTCGTGTACGCCACGCCCGGATACACCTCGACGTGATTCGTCAGCGCGTGCCCGAAGATCATCAGGTACAAAAGCGCCGTGATGACCGGCGCGAGCACCGTTTGAAACCCAACTTTGTAGAAGCGCAGGAGTTCTTTGTAGAACAGGGTACGAAAGCCGCTCATGAAAGGCCCTCGACCACTTCCGGCTCATTCATCACCTGCACGAACACGTCCTCCAGATCGGCTTTGCGTACATCGATTTCATCGAACGCGCAGCCCGCCGCGCGGCATTTCGCCAGAATCGGCTCAACGTCGTCGTAGCTGGCGAGCCGCAGCAAATGGTTGGTCCCGGAGGCAGCGCGGGGATCGACTTCCAGCGCACGCAATTCAGCGGGCAATACGCCGTGCGAGAAACGCAACGAAAGCTGCATGCCCGCAAAACGCTGCAACAGTGTGCTGGTTCGTTCAAGCGCGACGACTTCACCGCGACGCAGCATGGCGAGCCGGTCGCACAGCGCCTCGGCTTCTTCAAGATAGTGCGTGGTCAACACGATGGTGTGGCCTTCGCGATTCAACCGGGAGATGAATTTCCAGAGCGTCTGGCGCAATTCGACATCGACGCCCGCGGTCGGCTCGTCGAGCACGATCACCGGCGGCTTGTGAACCAGCGCCTGAGCGACCAGCACGCGGCGCTTCATGCCGCCCGAGAGTGCGCGGGTATTGACGTCGGCTTTCTCGGTGAGATCGAGATTGGCCATGATTTCGTCGATCCAGTCGTCGTTCTTGCGTAGCCCGAAATAACCGGACTGGATACGAAGCGACTCGCGGACGGTGAAAAACGGATCGAAGACGAGTTCCTGCGGCACCACACCCAGCGAGCGGCGCGCCTGGCGGAAATCCGTCACCACGTCGTGGCCGAGCACGGAAATGGCGCCGCTATCGGCGCGCGCGAGGCCTGCGAGGATGCTGATAAGGGTCGTTTTACCGGCGCCGTTGGGGCCGAGCAGGCCGAAAAACTCGCCTTCTTCGACGACGAGGTTCACGCCTTTGAGCGCTTGCAGCTCTTTGTAGCGCTTCTTGACGTTGCGTATTTCTATGGCTGACATGACAGTGCGCGCGCCGGCGGGGCTGCGCCTCGATGTGTGCGGATCGGAACCAGAACCGGCCTTTACAAGACTGAAAGGCGGATAGCAGGCCGAAAAAACGGTTGATTATAGGCCAAACGCGGCAGAGCTTCGCCGCTAGCTAGTCCGTGACAACCCTGCGAACCCTGCGGGGCGCGTTCGATCAATATCGAATCGCGCCGATGTTTCAGCAGGACAGGGTCAATGTCGGAGGGTGAGGAGCGTGTCTACGCCATAGGCTTGCGCGAGACTGGCAAGCCCGGAGGGGAGGTTGACGACAGTAAGCGCCGCGCCGCGCGCCGCTGCCGCGCGTTGCCACGCGAGCAGGACGGCGAGCGCCGACGAATCGAATTGCTTGAGCGACGCGCAATCGACTTCGGTCGCGCCCGCGGCGATACGCGACAAACCCGCGTCGAGCGCGCTTCTTGCGCTCTCGTGCGTGAGCGCCGCGGCGGTTTCGAAGCGATTCACGATGCCTTGCCGTTCGCCAGTTGCTGATTACGCTGCGTGAGGAACTGCACCAGCCCTTCAACGCCGTGTTGCTGGATCTGCTCGTTGAACTGCTGCTGGTAAGCCTGGATCAGCCACGCGCCGAGCACGTTGATGTCATAGACCTTCCAGCCCTGCGGCGTCTTGTACAGTCGGTAATCGAGCTCGATCGGCGAACCGTTGTTCAGCACCACCGAACGCACCACCACGTCTGTGTCGCTGGGATCGGCACGGAACGGCTTGTACTGGACCTGTTGGTCGCGAACCTGCGCAAGCGCACCCGAATACGTACGGATCAGCAGCATCTTGAACTGCTCGACGATGTCTTTCTGTTGCTGCGGCGTCGCCGTGTTCCAGTTGCGTCCCATGACCAGACGCGTGGTCCGCGTGAAGTCCGTGTACGGCAGGATCTTCTCGTTGACCAGTTGTGTGATGCGCGTGATGTTGCCGGACTGGATCTGCTTGTCGGCCTTGATCTGATCAAGCACTTGCGACGTCACCGTCTTGACCAGCCCGTCCGGGGTGGACATGTCGGCGGCCTGCGCGAACGCACCGCTGCAAAACGCCATCAGCACTGCAAACAGGGGAAGTAGAAATAGTTTTTTCATTTACGGACTCTGCAAAAAAAGTGGCCTGGGTTTGAGCGCGGCGTTCACCATGAGTTCATCCTCCACGCTCTATTCGGCCATCAAAAGGCTTTCGTTATATTACCGGGTCGTCATCCTGCATGCTTTTAACGCAGCCTGAACGACGGGAACGACGGAATCCGCGGAGGCACCATCTGGTCCGGCCGCACTGAAGTCGCGCCGGGTTCGCTCGCGGCAGCCGCACCGGAAGCTGCTTCCGCTCCTGATGCCGCCGCAGGCGCCGCTGTGGTTGCTGAAGCAGGCGCCGCGCCTGCTGCCGCACCGCCGTCTACATCTTCGTACTTCGGCAGCGATTCATTGCTGTCGCTCATGCTGCTATTACCGGTGATCAGGTACTGACGACGCTGCAGATACGCATTACGCACGAACGAATACTTGTCGAGCGCTGCGTCTGACAGTACATCGCCGGCGCCAAGCAAGTTCGCCCGCGTGTTGACCAGTTGCACGCCGAACAGCGTGGTACGGAACCAGGTCGGATCGACATAGCTGGTCACGCTGCCGAAATAATCGACGACCGTTCCTGCTGTATCACGCACCGTGCTGGGTCCCAGCAACGGCAACACGACATACGGACCCGCCGGCACGCCGTAGTGGCCGAGCGTCAAGCCGAAATCCTGCGTGTGCTTCGGCAGTCCGGCAACACTCGCTACGTCGAACAAGCCCGCCACGCCGAAGATCGAGTTCATCACGACGCGCATGATGTCCGACACGCCGTCTGCAATCTTCAACTGCACCAGATTATTTGCAGCCGTATAAATATCGCCGATATTGCCAAAGAAGTTCGTGACGCTGTCGCGCACCGGCTGCGGCGTTACGTACACGTAGCCCTTCGCAATCGGCTTGAGCGCGACTTCATCGATCTTGTCGTTGATCGTGAACATCGTCCGGTTGTAACTCTCGAACGGATCGCCCTTGGTCGGTGTTGTAACGGTTGCGCACCCGGCAAGCATCGCCACCGCCACCATCACAGCCGCGCTGCTTACGCGCATTGCCTGCATTTCTTTTTCTCCTTATTGATGCTGACCCGAAGGCGGCCTTGCACTGCGAGATCGGCCGGCCTTCGGCTGCCTGGAATTTCCTGGCTCATTAAGCGACGTGTCGGGCGGCTTTTATTGAGCCGCCGCGCTCGCGCCCATCGCACTCGCCGCACCCGGGAATGTCGGTGCAGCGGGCGTTGCAGCAGGTGCGGCAGCGCTTGCCGGACTCTTCGAAGCGCCGGAATCCGCCGCCTTGTTGTACAGGAATTGCCCGATCAGATTTTCAAGCACGACCGCCGATTGCGTCATCGAAATGGTGTCGCCCGCCTTGAGCATCTGGTCGTCGCCGCCCGGCTCCAGGCCGATGTATTGCTCACCGAGCAAGCCCGACGTCAGGATCTTCGCCGACGAATCCTTCGGAAACTGATACTGCTTGTCGAGATCGATCGTGACCAGCGCCTGATACGTGTTCTGGTCGAAACCGATGGTATCCACACGACCCACCGTCACGCCCGCGCTCTTCACCGGCGCACGCGGCTTCAGTCCGCCGATATTGTCGAATTTCAGCTTGACCGCGTAGGTCGGCTGAAACGACAGCGAACTCATGTTGCCCGCCTTCAACGCCAGGAATAACAGCGCCACGAAACCCAGCACCACGAAGAGGCCGACCCAAAAGTCGAGAGCAGCAGTCTTTTTCATCGTCTTCCCAAAGAATCTTGTCGCAGTTTTTTGCGTGAAGGACTGTGCCCTTCACAACGTCCACGAACCGGTGAACCGAATCGCCACGCACAGCGCGTCGCGCAACGTCCCGGACTAATCAGTTGAACATCAGCGCGGTCAGCAGGAAATCCAGCCCGAGCACGGCCAGCGAGCCGTACACCACTGTCTTCGTGGTCGCGCGCGAAACGCCTTCCGGTGTCGGCTGGGCTTCATAACCCTGGAACAGCGCGATGAACGTGACGGCAAAGCCAAACACCAGGCTCTTGATCACGCCGTTGCCCACGTCGCTCCATACGTCGATGCCGCCTTGCATCTGGGACCAGAACGCGCCCGAATCCACGCCGATCATCAGCACACCGACCACATAACCGCCGAAAATACCGACCGCGCTGAAAATGGCAGCCAGAACAGGCATGGCGATGATGCCGGCCCAGAAGCGCGGGGCCACCACCACTTTGAGCGGATCGACGGCCATCATTTCCATGGCGGTGAGCTGCTCGCCGGCTTTCATCAGGCCGATCTCAGCGGTGAGCGACGTTCCCGCGCGGCCCGCGAACAGCAACGCGGTCACCACCGGCCCGAGTTCGCGTACCAGCGAGAGCGCGACCAGGAGGCCGAGCGCTTGCTCGGAGCCGTATCGGTTAAGGGTGAGATAACCCTGCAAACCGAGCACAAAACCCACGAACAAACCGGAAACCGCGATGATCAGCAGCGAATAGTTACCGACAAACAGGATCTGTTTCGTGACAAGACGCGGCCGGCGCATCAACGGGAAAAATTCGACGACCAGGCGCAGGAACATGCGCGTGGCGTAGCCAATGGTGCCGAAGCTGCCGAGCACCGTGCGTCCGATGGCGCTGATCATGCCTTTGCTCCGAGTCCAAAATCCGCCGCCAGCGGCGTCGTGCTTGGATAGTGAAATTTGAACGGGCCGTCCGGCGTACCGTCGATAAACTGCCGTACCGACGGTTCCTGGGACGCCCGCAATTGCGCCGGCGTGCCTTCAGCCAAAACGCCGCCGTTCGCGATGAAATACACGTAATCGGCAATGGCGAACGATTCGGGCACGTCGTGCGTCACCAGGATGGACGTGGCGCCCAACGCACTGTTCAGCGTGCGGATCAGATTCGCCGTGATGCCGAGCGAAATGGGATCGAGGCCGGCGAACGGCTCGTCGTACATCATCAGTTCGGGATCCAAGGCAATGGCCCGGGCAAGCGCCACGCGACGGGCCATGCCGCCTGATATCTCCGATGGCGCGAGATCGCGCGCACCACGCAAACCGACCGCGTTGAGCTTCATCAGCACGAGGTCGCGCAGGAGTTCTTCAGGCAGATCGGTGTGTTCGCGCAGCGGGAATGCGACGTTATCGAATACGGATTGGTCGGTAAACAGCGCGCCGAACTGGAACAGCATGCCCATCTTGCGGCGAAGCTCGTAAAGACCGTCGCGATTCTGCGTGCCGACGTCTTTGTCGCCAAACAACACCTGGCCGCGTCTGGCCTTCACCAACCCGCCAATCAAGCGCAACACGGTCGTCTTGCCACAGCCGGAACCGCCCATGACAGCCACAACCTGACCGCGCTTGAAGCGCATGTTCAGGTTCGATAATACGAGCCGGTCGCCGTAGCCGAAATCGACGTCGCGAAGCTCTAGCAAGGTCTCGGGAGAAGCTGACACGGAGGCTGACGATCCTTTTACACAAGAGGCCGAATTATAGGGCCTCTGCATGACAGGTGTCGTGGCGGTCCCTTTCGACTGGTTTAGCGGGCTGAACTTTTTTCCGAATCCGGGGCATTATCGCCCGAATTCGTGTTGCAGCGCAGAAATGGCGGCGGCCAGATCGGGCGCCTCTGTAACGGCACGCACGACTGCTGCGCTTCCTACACCGGTTGACATAATTTGTCGCAAGACCGAGCCGTTGACCCCACCGATTGCAACGAGCGGCACGATGCCGTCGAGCAAGCGCACATAACGTGCCAAACGCGACAAACCTTGGGGCGCCGTCGGCATGATTTTGGTCGTGGTCGGGAACACGGCGCCGAGGGCGAGGTAGCTCGGCTTGAAATGCAGCGCTTTCAGCATTTCATAGTAGCCATGCGTCGACAGGCCGAGGCGCAAGCCCGCTTCGGCGATCGCGTTCAGGTCGGCCGTGTCCACGTCTTCCTGCCCGAGATGCACGCCATATGCGCCGGCCTTGATCGCTGCCTGCCAATGATCGTTGATAAAAAGCTGCGCCTCGTGTTTCTTGCCGGCCGCCACCGACCGTTCGATTTCCTGTTTTAAATCGCCGGAATCGGTGGTCTTGCGGCGTAGTTGTGCCGTTCGGACACCCTGGTCGAGAACGCGTTCGACCCACTCCGCGCTTGGCAGGACCGGATAAAGACCGAGCTTGTCCGGACAAGGGGGGAACGGCTTCGACGGTGCCGCCGGTAAGTTGGCGACCTTTGGGAACGTGGAAAAATCGATGGGCCACGCGTCGAGTTGATCCAGATTGGCCGGACGCCACGCGAACGCCAGCACGAGCGCGTCGTGACGCTCGAAACCGCAATCAAGGAACGCGGCCAGCGCGGCTGGCCAATCGTCCGACCAATCCCCTTCCAGCGCGTATTCGACGTTATCCAGATGCAGCGTCGCCCGGCCCGCTTCTACTTCCAAGCGTCCAACTCCGTCCGGCAGCGGTTCATCGCCGGCGCCTACGATCAAATCTCCCGAGCGCGGATGATCCGGCTCGCTCAGGCAGATTCGCCATGACTTCGATGCGGCCGGCCACTCGCCCAGCCGCCGCCGGATTCGCTCGGCGGCTTCGAGCAGTTCATCGGCGGGCGGCCAAAACACTTCCTTATCCAGCAACACCGTACTCATACAGCACTCCCGTCTTGATGCCAGAACGGCATGCCGACCACCGGCGTGCTCGCTTGTGCGCTATCCCGTTCGGCCATTGGCCCGGCGAGATAAGCCATCCGCCCCGCTTCGACGCCCAGCGCAAACGCGCGCGCCATTTGCGGCGGAAACGTCGCTTGCGAGACGGCCGTGTTCAGCAACACGCCATCGAAACCCCATTCCATCACCTGGCACGCATGCGACGGCACGCCAAGACCGGCATCAACGATAAGCGGTACATCCGGCAACCGCTCGCGCAACGTGCGCAATCCATAGGGATTCGTCACACCTTTCCCCGTCCCGATAGGCGCGCCCCAAGGCATCAACGCCTCGCAGCCGACATCGAGCAGACGACGGCCAATCACCAGATCTTCCGTGCAATAGGGCAGCACCTTGAAACCTTCGCGGATCAATATGCCAGCGGCTTCCACGAGGCCGATCGGATCGGGTTGCAGCGTGTAATCGTCGCCAATCAGTTCGAGCTTCAGCCACGGGGTATCGAAGAGTTCGCGGGCCATGCGCGCCGTGGTCAGCACTTCGTCCACGGTTTGGCAGCCAGCCGTATTGGGCAACAACGCGACGCCGTGACGCTTGAGGACATCGAAGAAACCGGCTTCGCCTGTGTTCGACTGGCGCCGCAACGCGACGGTGACCATGCCGGGACGGGCGGCATCAATGGAATCCGACAGCGATTGCAACGACGGATAACGCGATGTCCCCAGCAGCACCCGGCTCGGGAATGACGTGCCATAGAGCGTGAGGCCGTCCGCGGTGGTGATGGTGGAAGTCATGATTCGATTCCTTTTAATAGTGCTCAGCCGCCGGCAACCGGCGAGACGATGTCGAGTTTGTCGCCGGCCGCAAGCGCCTTCGATGCGTGTTCGCCGCGCGCGACGAATTGCCCGTTCAGGGCCACGGCGAACGGCGGCTTTGCGCCGAAGGCCGCGAGGGCGTCGGTGACGGTGGCCGCGTCGGGCACGGAAAAAGACTGCTGATTGATGTGAATGTTCATGATGAAAGTCAAAGCACAGGCGCCGCGTGTTCGCAGCGCATCAAGGCGGACCAGCGGGCCCGGCGGCGCCAGTCGTCGAAGGAATCGGGGTTGGTGATCGCGCCGCCGAGCAGCGCTTCGGCCAGCGCACGGGCGGAATCGGCGACTTCGGGCGCGATCATGTAACCGTGTCGATACAGTCCGTTCACTCGCAAGGTTCGTGCGCCGTCCCAGACAATTGCCGGACGATGGTCGGGCAAGGTCGGCCGGCATTGCGAGTTGAGTTCGAGAATGCGCGCTTCGCCGAAACCCGGATGCACCGCGAACGCCGCGCTCAGGAGTTCGAGCGCTGAGCGCACGGTCATCGGCGACATGTCTTCGCCTTCCACTTCGGTTGCGCCGATCACGTAAAGGTCGTCCTGCTTCGGCGCGATATAAAGCGGATAACGCGGATGCAGCAAACGCACCGGCCGCGTCAGGCCGATACCCGGCGCATGCACGCGTGCGACTTCACCGCGAATGCCCCTTAACGCGGGCCATGCCGGCTTGCCGCCGAGCCCCCGGCAATCGATGACGAAATGCGCATCCGGCGGGGTATCGGTATCGATTGATGTATTCCAGTGAAGATCGACGTTACGTTCGGCCAAACCCGCGGCCAACGCTGTCAGCGCTTGCCGGTTGTCGAGCTGGCCTTCGTTCGGCAGCAGCCAGCCCTGCGGGAAACGCGTGCCAAGCGCCGGTTCCGCCGACGCGACTTGCGCGCCGGAGAGTTTGACGAAGCCATCGTGGAAAAGCTCGGCGGGCGCGTTCGCGCGCAAACGGCGCTCGAACAGCGGCGCCTCGGCGCGGTCGCCCGCATGCCAGACGACCAGCGTGCCATTGCGCTGAAAGAAGACCGGCTCCGGCATCTCGGCGATAAAACCCGGCCAGCGCTCAAGCGATGCCGCTCCGAGTTCGGTAATCAGCAATTCAGCGCTGGCGGCCTCGGCGAGCGGCGCGAGCATGGCCGCCGCGACCCACGCGGCCGATTGCGTGCCGGCGGCGTCGCCGCGGTCATACAGCGCCACCCGGTGCCCCGCACCCGCCAGCAGCCAAGCGACCAGCCGCCCGCACAAGCCCCCGCCCACGACGGCAAAGTCGTCTCGCCCGGACGCTCGGGAACGAGTGGAATGCACGACGGTCTTCACAATGACAACGCCTCCTCAGCAAACGCTGCAGAACGCACGGAGCACGGCACGGAAATCGAGATCGGGGGGAATGCCCGTTTCGAACCCTGGTTGCACGCACGGCGTACAAAACATATTTCAGGGACGAAACCACGGCGAGAAAGCGGCTAGGGAGCGCATTACTTGCGGCTCCTGCGCCAGCCAATACTGGAAGAAACTGGAAACGCGGCGGTTTCCGGAAACTTCCCTCGCCGGTATTACCCGGATCGGGTGCAAAGGGACTCTCTCAGCCTCGCCGCGCGTTTCTCCGTTGTTTTCAAGGGAGACGCGTGCCGAAGCACCCCTGTTTCGTCATCGATCATTAAAACATAAAAGCGAAACGACCCGCAAACGCGCTCACCTACATCAGGGATCAGCCGGCGAGCTTGCGCAGACAAACTGGACAGCCTTTCCTTTCGTTGATGCTGCGCGCACTCTGGCACAATGCCGCGAATGCCCGAGTTCGTCTGCAGCCCACGCGCAAGGCCCGCCGTTGGGTTGCGATAGCTCAGCCGGACCTGGATTAAGGAACACTTAAGTCACGCCCGAAACAATGCTGCGGCGCGCGTCGTCTTTAGTGGCCTTGATCATTGGGACGGAGCAGGACCATCCGCATCGATACCGCCAAGTTACAACCTGCCGCCGAGCCGGCACGCCTTCAGGAAGCTCATGACCACCACCACTCCCGACAACACAGAACAAAACGCCGACAAAGTGTCGGCGTGGAGTCTTATCAAACCTTACTGGGTATCGGAAGAACGCGGCATTGCATGGCTTTTGCTGATTGCGATCATCGCGATCAACATGACGGTCGTGTATATCAACGTGCGCCTGAACACGTGGAGCGCGGACTTCTACAACACGCTGCAGGCCAAGAGGGTCGCTGAGTTTCCGCGCTTGCTGCTGATCTTCGCCGGCCTCGCGTTCGCGTACATCCTGCTCGCCGTGTACGGGCGGTACTTGCGGCAAATGCTCGGCTTCCGGTGGCGCCAATGGCTCACGCACCGGTACCTCGAACAATGGCTCGGCGATAAAGCCTTCTATCGTATAGAACGCGATCGTCTCGCCGATAACCCCGACCAGCGGATCAGCGACGACCTGCAGTCTTTCGCGACAACCACGTTGTCGTTGTCGCTGGATTTGTTATCCACGCTCGTCACGCTCGTGACCTTCATCACGATTTTGTGGACGCTGGCGGGCGCGCTGACCTTCTCGCTGCTCGGCACGCCGATCACCATTCCGGGCTACATGGTCTGGGCCGCCGCGCTGTACGCAGTGCTCGGCTCGCTCCTGATTCAGCGTTTCGGCCACCCGTTGGTATCGATTAATTACCAGGCGCAGAAAGTGGAGGCCAACTTCCGTTTCGGCCTGATCCGTATTCGTGAGAACGCCGAGCAAATCGCGTTCTATGACGGCATCGAGACGGAAAACACTAACGCCAAGGGTATCTTCGAAACGATCCGCCAGAACTACTGGCAGATCATGAAGTACACGCGGCGGATGACCTTCGTGCTGTCCTTCTACGGCCAGATCGCGATTATTTTCCCGATCATGGTCGCGGCGCCCCGCTACTTCGCAGGCGCCTTCACGTTCGGCGTACTGATGCAGATCAGCTCGGCGTTCGGCACGGTCAGCGACTCGTTTTCGTGGTTCATCAATAGTTACTCGACCTTGGTCGAATGGCGCGCCACCGTGAACCGGTTGCGCGAATTCAAGCGCGTGATGCGCTCCACGCACATCAAGGAAGCGATTTCGCCGGCGACCGCCCACGGCGGCATCAACCTGCATTACACGGATACGAAGGCGCTGACCACGACCGGGCTGAAGCTCGCGTTGCCGAACGGCACGCCACTCGCGACAGTCGCAGACGTGGTGGTAAAGCCCGGCTCGCGCTGGCTTGTGCAAGGTCCGTCCGGATCGGGCAAGAGCACGTTGATGCGTGCGCTGGCCGGCCTTTGGCCGTTTGGAGATGGCACGATCGACGCGCCGGTCGACGCCAAGCTGATGTTCATTCCGCAGCAAAGCTATTTGCCGATCGGCACGTTGAAGGCGGCGTTGAGTTATCCGTCGACGGCAGAAGTCTTCTCCGATGAAGACTGTCGCCAAGCCTTGCGCGCCTGCAACCTGAACGGGTACGGCACGCGTCTGGAGGAGTCGGGGCATTGGGCGAAGATGATGTCGCCGGGTGAACAACAGCGGCTGGCGGCTGCCCGCGTGTTGCTGCACAAGCCGGACTTCATGTTCCTCGATGAAGCCACCAGCGCGCTCGATGCCGAGAACGAGATGCTGATCTATACGGCCATCATCGATGCGTTGCCGAACGCCGCGATCGTCAGCGTCGCGCATCGCGAGTCGGTAACCGGCTTCCATGAGAGCCGGATCGAGATCGAGCGCGCGGGGGTTGAAAGCGCGGTGGTTTGAGGTCGAAGGGGTTGGTTAGTGTACGTATGAACGCCGTGTAAGTTTTCAAAAGCAGGTTCTTTTTGGCCTGCTTTTCTCGTTTACCGACGCACCGTAGAATGCTCCTGAGCCTGCATGGCAGGCTTTGAACGGGAGATCGGATTTGCGAGCGTTCGAGTGGTTCACTGAGCTAACGACGCGCGAGCGCCGCACGCTTTACGCAGGTTTCGGCGGTTACGCCGTCGATGCCTTCGACTTCATGATCTACTCGTTCCTCATTCCCACGCTGATTGCCACGTGGGGCATGACGAAGAGCGAAGCCGGAATGATCGCGACGAGTTCGCTGATTTCATCGGCTATTGGCGGATGGCTCGCCGGCATTCTCTCCGACCGATACGGCCGCGTCCGCGTGTTGCAGTGGACCATCGGCACGTTTGCGTTCTTCACGTTTCTTTCCGGCTTCACGCATTCATTCGGGCAGTTGCTGGCCACGCGCACGCTGCAAGGCGTGGGCTTCGGCGGCGAATGGTCCGTGGTCACCGTGATGATGGCCGAGACCATTCGTTCGCCGCAGCATCGGGCGAAGGCCGTGGGGACCGTGCAGAGCAGCTGGTCATTCGGCTGGGGTGCAGCAGCGATTCTCTATTGGGCGTTCTTCGCGTTGTTGCCGGAAGATACCGCCTGGCGTGCGTGCTTCTGGATCGGCATCTTGCCGGCGCTGTGGATCCTCTACATTCGCCGCAATGTGAGCGACCCGGAGATCTATCTTGCGACCCGTCGGGCGCGTGATGCCGGCACTGAAACCGCCACTTTCTCCGATATCTTCAAAGGCTCGCATCTCAAGACAACCGTGCTCGGCAGCGCGTTGTGCACCGGCATGCTCGGCGGTTATTACGCCATCACCACATGGCTGCCGACGTACCTGAAAACCGAGCGTCATTTGTCCGTGTTCAACACGAGCGGTTATCTCGTGGTGCTGATCGTCGGCTCGTTTCTGGGTTACGTTTTCGGAGCCATTCTCTGCGACAAGATCGGGCGGCGCGCGTCGTTCGTGCTGTTTGCCATCGGCTCGTTTCTGCTTGGGATGATCTACACCATGATCCCCATCACCGACCACGCCATGCTGCTGCTCGGCTTCCCGCTTGGCATCGTCGTGCAAGGTATTTTTGCTGGGGTTGGTGCGTATTTATCGGAGCTGTATCCAAATGCGATTCGTGGCTCGGGACAGGGGTTTTGCTACAACCTCGGGCGCGGGCTCGGCTCGTTTTTTCCGATTCTCGTGGGCGTGTTGTCGCAGGGAATGTCGCTGGTCAAAGCGATAGGCGTTGTGGCTGGGACGGGGTATTTGCTGGTGATCGTTGCCGCGTTGTTGCTGCCGGAAACGCGCGGGAAGGTGCTTGGGTGAGATGACGGGATGAAAGTGATTTATTGAGCAGCAAAGGCCGTTTAACTCGCGTTAAATGGCCTTTTTTCTTGATGCGCGTGGTTTCTCAAACGCGATCGCTTTCCATGGTCAGATCACTCCACTTCCCATATCTCGCGCCCGTTAAGGGCTTGTACCGGCCGTTGATTGCCGTGATAGAAACGATGCATGGCATCGAGTTGTTGCTGAGTGATAGTCATCGATTCCTTGAACTCGATCCACGTCACGCCTTCCGAACATGGCGGCGTAGTCAGCGAACCGCTGTAGGTGTAATAGCCCGTTTGTTTGGGCAGCAACTCGAGCGGGTTGACCATCACGGCGTCCACCTTGAACTCGGCCCCCGGCTCTTTCGGAATACGGTCCAGCATCGCCTGGATGACAGGGTTAGGTTGGGCACCTATCTTGAATTGAACAGCCAGCACGAGGAGCTTGCCATCTGAGGAGCGATGGACGAGATGTGCGTCCATCGCGCTGTCCTTGCCGGCAAAACGTTCCTCGCCCGGGGAATGGAAGTGGAATTGGACGAGCTGGTAGGCCTGATCGCCGAGGGTGATGCTGTCGGTGCCGGGCGTTGCGTTGAACTGAACTGCGTGGCCGGTGTTGATGATATCGATGGGGAGCGGCTGATAGTTGAACTTGAGGCGGGGCATATCGGCTGGGGCCTTCTTTGCACCATCGATATTGATCGGTGACTCAGCACGACCGCTTTCGCAAGCGTGGAGCGCTTCGCTCATTGCGCCCCAGTGGGCAGGGCCGTGTTCGCCGTCGTAGGTCCAGCCATGACCCGTGGTTTCAGCCGATGCAGTGAGCGAAACGACGGCGGCAAATAGGAACGCGCCGCTGGACAAACGTTTGATGTTGGTCATTCCATGCCCCTGAAATTGTGAGGGCATGAGCATGCGCTGATAGGCGTGCGGGGGATATCGGAGAAGTCGTAATAGAGGCGGACGGAAACGGAAACATTGGCGAGCGAGGTTCAATCAGAACCGTCAATAAAAAAACCGGGTTCAACATCGAGCCCGGTTTTTCAACGACCATTCGCGCGAGAAAAATCTCAACGCGGCAATTCACTGGACCCCATCAAAAACGCATCGACCGAACGCGCGCACTGCCGTCCTTCGCGGATCGCCCAAACCACGAGCGACTGGCCGCGCCGCATATCGCCAGCGGTGAACACCTTTGGCACCGACGTAAAGTAAGCCCTCTCCCCTTCGGTAGAAGCCTTCGCATTCCCACGCGCGTCCTTATCCACGCCGAACGCTTCAAGAACCGGCGACGTGGGCTGCGTAAAGCCCATCGCGAGCAGCACCAGATCGGCTTTCATTTCGAACTCCGATCCCGCCACTTCCTGCATCTTCCCGTCCTTCCATTCCACGCGCACAGCGATCAGCTTTTCGACCTTGCCGTTCTTGCCTTCGAAGCGCTTCGTCGCGACCGACCAATCGCGCTCACAACCTTCCTCGTGCGATGACGACGTCCGCAACTTGATCGGCCAGTACGGCCAGACCAGCGGCTTGTTCTCGGTCTCAGGCGGCTGCGAAAGCAACTCGAACTGCGTCACGCTCTTCGCACCATGCCGATTCGATGTCCCGACACAATCCGAACCCGTATCACCGCCACCGATCACCACAACGTGCTTACCCTTGGCGATCAACTGATCGACAACCGTATCGCCAGCATTGACCCTGTTCTGCAGCGGCAGGAATTCCATCGCGTAATGAATGCCTTGCATTTCACGTCCAGGCACTGGCAGATCACGCGGCGTTTCCGACCCGCCCGCAATCACGACAGCGTCGAACTCTTCGCGAAGCTGATCAGGCGAAATGGTTTCACGCGATGAATTCGCGATATGCCCCGGCAGCGGATCCTTGCCGATAAACACATTGGTCTTAAACGTCACGCCTTCGGCTTCCATCTGCCGCATGCGGCGATCGATCAGCCACTTTTCGAGTTTGAAATCGGGGATGCCATAGCGCAGCAATCCACCGACGCGATCATTCTTCTCGAACACCGTCACGTCATGCCCAGCACGCGCGAGTTGCTGCGCAGCGGCCAATCCGGCGGGACCCGATCCAACCACGGCCACCTTCTTGCCGGTCTTGTGCTTCGACGGCAACGCGGCGACCCAACCTTCGGCCCAGGCTTTATCGATGATCGCGTGTTCGATCGACTTGATGCCGACTGGATCGTCGTTGATACCGAGCGTGCAAGCCGTCTCACACGGCGCCGGACAAATGCGCCCGGTGAACTCGGGGAAGTTGTTCGTGGAATGCAGCACATCAATGGCCGTCTTCCAGTTTTGCTGGAACACCAGGTCATTGAAGTCCGGGATGATGTTGTTCACAGGACAGCCGTTGTTGCAGAACGGAATGCCGCAGTCCATGCAGCGCGCGCCCTGGATCTTCGCGTTCTCGTCCGACAGCGCGTGAACGAATTCCTTGTAATGCTTGACGCGAGCGAGCGGCGCTTCGTACGTCTCATGCTGGCGCTCGAACTCGAGAAAACCGGTTGCCTTGCCCATGTGGTTCTCTTTCTCTGTATTTGGGGGTTAATCCACCCTTCGACGTTCAACGTCGAAGGGCCGTACTAAGTCAGATCAGCGAACACTCAAGCCGCGATCGCATCCTTCGCTTTCTTCGCGCTCAACTCGCCAAGCGCACGCTTGTACTCGGTCGGGAAGACCTTCACGAATTGACGACGCGACGCGTCCCAGTTCTCCAGCAACGCTTTCGCGCGCGTCGAACCGGTGCACTGGAAGTGCTGCTCGATCAGGTCCTTGAGCAACGCTTCGTCGGTCTTGCCGGTGTGCCACAAAGCCCGATCCACGGTGCGTTCCTGTTCTGCCTGCTGCAGGACAGGATCGAGCGCGACCATCGCCTTGTTGCACTTGCCACCGAACGTGCCGTCTGCATCGAAGACGAATGCCACACCGCCCGACATGCCCGCCGCGAAGTTGCGCCCGGTTTCGCCGAGCACCACCACCGTGCCGCCGGTCATGTATTCGCAACCGTGATCGCCGGTGCCTTCAACGACCGCCGTCGCGCCCGAGTTACGCACCGCGAAACGTTCGCCCGCGACACCCCGGAAATACGCATCGCCTTCAATCGCGCCGTACAACACCGTGTTGCCGCAGATGATGTTTTCCTCCGACTTGCCGCGGAAATCGTTAGTCGGGCGAATGATGATGCGCCCGCCCGACAGACCCTTGCCGACGTAATCGTTGCCATCGCCGACGAGGTCCAGCGTGATGCCCTTCGCCAGGAACGCACCGAAGCTCTGCCCCGCCGTGCCCTTCAACTGGATATGAATCGAGTCGTCAGGCAAGCCGTCATGACCATACTTGCGTGCGATCAAACCGGACAACATTGCGCCGACCGTGCGGTTCACGTTGCGCACCGGCTGGATGAACGAGACGTGCTCACCCTTCTCGATAGCCGCTTTCGACTTCTCGATCAGCACATGATCCAGCGCCTTCTCAAGCGCATGATCTTGCGTTTCAACATGCTTCGTCGCGATGCTGCCGTCGTTCGGCACTTGATAGAACACCTTCGAGAAATCCAGGCCCTTCGCTTTCCAATGCTCGACGCCCTTCTTCGTATCGAGCAATTCGGCGTGACCGATCAAATCGTCGAACTTGCGGATGCCCAGCTGCGCCATGATTTCCCGCACTTCCTCAGCGATAAAGAAGAAGAAGTTCACCACGTGTTCCGGCTGGCCCGTGAACTTGGCGCGCAGCACCGGATCTTGCGTCGCGACGCCGACCGGGCACGTGTTCAGGTGACACTTGCGCATCATGATGCAACCCTGCACGACGAGCGGCGCGGTCGCGAAACCAAATTCATCGGCGCCAAGCAGCGCACCGATCACCACGTCGCGGCCGGTCTTCATCTGACCATCGGCTTGCACGCGGATACGGCCACGCAGGCGGTTGAGCACCAGTGTTTGCTGCGTTTCGGCCAGACCCAGTTCCCACGGCGTACCGGCGTGCTTCAGCGATGACAACGGCGAAGCGCCCGTGCCGCCATCGTGACCGGCGATCACGACGTGATCGGCCTTAGCCTTGGCAACGCCGGCGGCAACGGTCCCAACACCGACTTCCGACACCAGCTTCACCGACACGCTCGACGACGAGTTCACGTTCTTCAGATCGTGAATAAGCTGCGCCAAGTCTTCGATCGAATAAATATCGTGGTGCGGCGGCGGCGAAATCAGACCCACGCCCGGCACTGAATATCGCAGCTTGCCGATGTAATCGCTGACCTTGTGACCCGGCAGTTGTCCGCCTTCGCCCGGCTTCGCGCCCTGCGCCATCTTGATCTGGATCTGATCAGCCGACGACAGGTATTCCGCCGTCACGCCGAAGCGTCCGGACGCAACCTGCTTGATCTTCGAGCGCAGTGAATCGCCGTCTTTCAACGGAATGTCCGTGACGACTTCTTCGCCGATAACGGAGCGCATGGTGTCGCCGTTCTTGATAGGAATGCCGCGCAGTTCGTTGCGATACCGGTTTGCATCCTCACCGCCTTCGCCCGTGTTCGACTTCCCGCCAATCCGGTTCATGGCCACAGCCAACGTGGCGTGCGCTTCGGTGCTGATCGAACCCAGCGACATCGCGCCGGTCGCGAAACGCTTGACGATTTCCTTCGCCGGTTCCACTTCGTCCAAAGGAATCGCCTTCGCCGGATCGACCTTGAACTCGAACAAACCACGGAACGTCATGTGACGCTTGGTCTGGTCGTTGATCAGGTGCGCGTATTCCTTGTACGTCTGATACGAGTTGCTGCGCGTGGAATGCTGCAGCTTGGCGATGGCATCCGGCGTCCACATGTGCTCTTCACCGCGCACGCGATACGCATATTCACCGCCGGCATCGAGCATGGTCGCGAGCACGGGGTTCTCGCCAAACGCCTCGCGATGCAGGCGAATTGCTTCCTCGGCCACTTCGAAAATGCTGATCCCGCCGACCTTCGATGCCGTGCCCTTGAAGTACTTCTCCACGAGTTCACTGGACAGCCCGACCGCTTCGAAAATCTGCGCGCCGGTGTACGACATGTACGTGGAAATACCCATCTTCGACATGACCTTGTACAAGCCCTTGCCGACCGCCTTCGTGTAGTTGTAGATGGCTTTATCGGCGGAAAGATCGCCCTTCAGGCCTTCGGCCATTTGTGCGAGCGTTTCCAGCGCCAGGTACGGATGCACCGCTTCCGCGCCATACGCGGCAAGCAATGCGAAGTGATGCGTCTCGCGCGCCGACCCCGTTTCCACGACCAGACCCGTGCTCGTGCGCAGACCGTGCTGCACGAGATGCGTATGGATGGCGGACGTGGCAAGCAGCGCCGGAATAGCCAGGTTGTCGCGATCCATCTTGCGATCGGAGACGATCAGCATGTTGTAGCCGGACCTGACTGCATCCACGGCTTCCGCGCACAGCGAAGCGAGGCGCGCTTCCACGCCTTCGTTGCCCCACACGACCGGATAGCAGATGCTCAACTCATACGAGCTGAACTTGCCGCCAGTGTATTTATCGATAGCGCGAATCTTCGCGATGTCCTTGAAGTCGAGCACGGGCTGCGAGACTTCGAGACGCATCGTCGGGTTGATGTTGGTCGTGTCGAGCAAGTTCGGCTTCGGGCCAACGAACGACACCAGCGACATCACCATGTTCTCGCGGATCGGGTCGATCGGCGGGTTCGTGACCTGCGCGAAGAGCTGCTTGAAGTAGTGATACAGCGTCTTGTTCTTGTTGGACATCACCGCGAGGGGCGAGTCATTCCCCATCGAACCGACGGCTTCTTCGCCCAGCTGGGCCATCGGCGCCATCAGGAACTTGACGTCTTCCTGCGTGTAGCCGAACGCCTGCTGGCGATCCAGCAAAGCGGCCGCCTCACGACGCTGCGTTTCGACTTCCTCGGCCTTCGGCTCGATTTCATCGAGCTTGATGCGCACAGCGTCGATCCAGCTCTTGTACGGCTTGCCGTTCGCGAGATTGTCCTTGAGTTCCTTGTCGTCGATGATCCGGCCTTGCTCCATGTCGATCAGGAACATCTTGCCCGGCTGCAGACGCCACTTCTTCACGATCTTCGATTCCGGCACCGGCAACACGCCCGATTCCGATGCGAGGATCACGAGGTCGTCGTCCGTGATGACATAACGCGCCGGACGCAGGCCGTTACGGTCCAGCGTGGCGCCGATCTGACGGCCATCCGTGAACGCGATCGCGGCGGGGCCGTCCCACGGCTCCATCATCGCGGCGTGATATTCGTAGAACGCGCGGCGGTTGTCGTCCATCAGCGTGTGCTGTTCCCACGCTTCCGGGATCATCATCATCATGGCGTGGACGAGCGGATAACCTGCCATGACCAGGAGTTCAAGGCAGTTATCGAACGATGCCGTGTCCGACTGGCCCGGATAGATCAGCGGCCAGAGCTTCGGCAGGTCGTCGCCCAGCACGTAACTGGCGATCGCGCCGGTCCGCGCGTTCAACCAGTTGACGTTGCCCTTCACGGTGTTGATTTCACCGTTGTGCGCAATCATCCGGTACGGGTGCGCGAGTTCCCACGCGGGGAACGTGTTCGTGGAGAAGCGCTGGTGCACGAGCGCGAGCGCCGACACCGTACGCTCGTCCTGCAGGTCGCGGTAATACACGCCGACCTGACCTGCCAACAGCAGGCCCTTATAGACGACCGTGCGCGCCGACATGGACGGCACGAAGTATTCCTTGCCGTGCTTGAGCTTGAGCGCCTGGATCCGATGGCTGGCGGTCTTGCGGATCACGTACAGCTTCCGCTCGAGCGCGTCGGTCACCACAATATCCTTGCCCCGGCCAATGAAGATCTGCCGGATCAGCGGCTCGCTGGCCTTCACGGTCGGCGAAATCGGCATGGTGGCGTCGACGGGGACGTCACGCCAACCGAGCACCAGCTGACCTTCGGCCTTCACCGTGCGTTCCAATTCCTGCTCGCACGCGAGACGCGACGCATTCTCCTTCGGCAAGAAGATCATGCCGACGCCGTACTCGCCTTCCGGCGGCAGCGTCACGCCCTGCTTCGCCATTTCCTCGCGATAAAACCCGTCAGGGATCTGGATCAGGATGCCCGCGCCGTCGCCCATCAGCTTGTCGGCGCCGACAGCGCCGCGATGGTCGAGGTTTTCGAGGATCTTCAGACCCTGCTCGATGATTTCGTGGCGTTTCTTGCCCTTGATGTGCGCAACGAAGCCGACGCCACAGGAGTCGTGTTCGTTCTCGGGGTCATACATGCCCTGCGCGGCGGGAGCGGAACCGAGAGTCGGCGGCAGTTGATCGTTCATGGGTCACCGTGTTCTGTGGGGGGCCGCGGGCGGCCGTTGAACATGTTTTTGCTTGAGCCTTGCTGCTTACATGCTGCTCGTGTGCTGCTTCTATGCGCTGCTCGCGTCTTTCGGGAGGCCAAGACCCTGAACCTGGGCGAAAAACACGAAGCGATGATCGCAAGCCGGTCGTGCAATTTGACGCATCGCGTCACGAACAGCCGGAAAACGAAATATACGCGATGAATCAAAAAGTTGGCAATCAAAACACGTTGATCTGACACCTATTATCGAGTTGGTGCACGAATGCCTCATTTAATTAGTGCCATATCAATTCCGATAAAAATAAAACGGCATGCCGATTTTTGTCGTCATGCCGTTCAGTCATTCTTCGGGGACTCTTCAGTTCCGGCGTAAAAGCTCCGTTAACGGGTCTGAGGAGTCTCGCGAATCTTGCGCGGCCGGCCGCGAGGCAGCGGAGAGACCCGACGGTTAGCGGCGCGCCCGGCCCACTCGCGGTAGGAATCGCTGCCGAGCACCCAGCCCTTGAGCGTCGCCTGAAGCAGCCGGTTCGCTTCGCGTTCATCGAGCGGCTGTTCGCACAGCTCCGTATAGGCGCGCTGGCGCTCGAAAGGCGTGTTGCCGAGCTTCCAGTACAGCGGGTGGTCGGTGATCAGGCTGTCGAGCGTCAAGCCGATGTGATGGCGGTAGCTGGACCATTTGTAGTCTTGCGGCAGGGTGGCAAGTTCGGCGTGTACGGGCGCCATCTCGACCACCCGGCTCGCCAGCAGGAAGTAGGTTTCACCTTCGATCACCGTTGCGCGGTAGCGGCCTTCCCACAAGGTTCCGCGACGGGCATAACGGCGATTGAAATGGGCAACGTAGCGCCGGCCGACCGCCTGCATGGCTTTCGGGAGGCTGGCTTCGTCGCGGGGAGTGACGAGCAGATGTACCGCGCCTGGCATCAGCGCATAAGCGTGGATGGCGAGATGGTGGTCGCGGGAGGCCGTGCGCAGGCATTCGATAAAAAGCTCGTAGTCCGGAGCTTCGACGAAAGCGGGCTGCTGGTCGAGACCGCGCAAGATGACGTGCTGCGGCTGTTCGGGAACGTAGAGTCGTGCTAGCCGTGCCATGCTGGATTTTCCGTTAGTCGAGCGTTGGTCGGGTATTCCGGCGGTCCGTCAAAGCTACATTCTGGGCCACCTTTAGATTTTTCGTTCAAGTCGTGCAAGACATGCGTCAGCGGGAAAAGTCAGGGGCCTGGCACCGCGCTAATCCAATTAGAGCCCGCATTCTTCTTAGGGAAAACGCTCTGAGGCGAAGCATGGTTTGTTTCAAATGTTCTGTTCATAATTAGCGTGCTTTTTCGGAGGAGCACTCAATGAAAATAAAACGGGTAGTTACGGGGGTCGCCGCGTTTGCGTGCGTGTCTGGCGCGGCACATGCCCAGTCGGCGAACACTTTCTACGTCACTACAGGCTGGTTCCATTTCGCTCCTATTTCCAGTAGCGGCCCACTGAAGGAAACAAGCGTAGGCGGATCGCCAATCGGCATTGAAGTACCTAACACCGGCGCAAGTCTCTCTAGCGGCGACACCGCAGGCTTCACGGCCGGCTACTTTGTCACCGACCATATTGCCGGCGAATTCGTTCTTGGCATTCCACCCAAATTCGACTTGCAAGGTGAAAAGGGGTATTCGCAATATGGCAACCTCGGTTCGGCCAAGCAGTGGAGCCCGACACTGTTGCTGAAGTACTACTTCATGCAGCCCCAATCGAAGATTCGCCCCTACGTGGGTATCGGCGTGACGCGCGTGTGGTTCACCGACGCGAAGATTACGAATTCTGCCTTCGAAGCCAACGTACTGCATGGTCCGACCGACGTATCGACGGATAGTTCGTGGGCGCCCGTGTTTAATGCAGGCCTTACTTACTCGTTCAACGAGCACTGGTTCGCCGGTTTCTCGATCTCCTTCGTGCCCCTCCACGCCACGGCCAAGCTGACAACCCAGGCGCAGACGCCGGTTGGCGAGCTCACCGTGAAGTCGGAAGCAAAACTGAAGCTGAACCCGATCGTGACGTACTTGAACGTCGGGTATCGGTTCTAAGCGCGGTTCTAAGCGCCGCTCAAGTTTTCAGCTGTTGCGTCAAAGCAAGTCATCAAACAAACGCCGTTGCGAGGAATCCTCGCAACGGCGTTTGTCTTTCCGCGCTTGTAAATATGACTCGCATCGAGCCATTTTCCGGGTTGATCAGGGGAGTTTCTACTTTTCCTGATTCTTTCCTTTTCGCTGGATGCCTTGCGTGACAACGCGCAAGCGTGCAATGTTGAACGCCGCGCGCTAACCGGCATCCAACTTGCTCACCTTTTGTTTTTCCGCACTTTCGCGGCCCATCCACGATTCATCCATCGACGGAGCGATCCTATGAACGCATTCCCCAATACGCGAGATGCCCTCGGAGATTCATGGAATTCCACCAGCCGTCGTGCACGCCGCATTTCGCGTCACAGCAAAGACGCGGCGCAGGACATTGGCGGCGAATTGCGCACGCTGATTTCGGAGATTGAAGAAACGCTGTCGGAAGGGACGTCGGCTGACGTCGCCGCATTGCGAGCTCAACTGGGCAAGAGCGTGGACTCAGCACGCGCACGTTTGAACGACACACAAGATGCCGTTCGCGCCCGCGCGAATGCGGCGCTAGCCGATGCGGACACCTACATTCACGACAAACCGTGGCAAACCATTGCCCTGGTTGGCGGCCTGGCGTTGGTAGCCGGCGTATTGCTGGCCCGCGCCCGCTAAGCCATTTGCTGTATCGATGAAAAAACCGCGCGCAGGAATCGCTTCCGGCGCGCGGCTTTTGCTCGTTCGTCGCTTTGCTCAGTCCAGGAAATCCGCGCCGATCACATCGATACGATCCGTGCAGATCGCGTCCACGCCCCACTTCGCAAGCTCACGCGCCCGCTCCGGGTCGTTGACGGTGTAGGCCAGGATCCGCAAGCCGGAGTCCTTGATCTCCGCGACCAGACGTTCGTCCAGCGTCTTGTGATCCGCGTGCAGCGATACGCACGCCAACGCCGCGGTCTGGGCGCGCCAGTCGGCTGGAATGGCTTCGTAGAGCATGCCGCGCGGCAGATCGGGGGCAGCCCCGGCGGCGGCCTCAAGCGCAGCGTATGAAAACGACGACAACAGCGGCGCCGGTTCTGCCGTTGACCACAGCCGCGCCGCTTCCTGCGCCACTAAAACACCCGTTTCAACGTCACGCCCTTCGCATGGCTTGATTTCGATATTTGCCGCCAATCCGTGCGCAAAACATCGTTCCGCGACCTGGACGAGCGTCGGCATGCGCGCGCCGGCGAAACTTGGATCGAACCAGCTTCCGGCATCGAGTTGCTCGAGTTCGTCGTAGCGAAGGTTTTTCGCCGCGCCACGCCCGTTCGATGTCCTGTCGACCAAGTCATCGTGTAGCAAAAACACAACGTTGTCCGCCGATAACTTCGCATCGAATTCGATCATTTTCAGACCGAGCCGCGCGCCGGTATCGATACCGTCAAGCGTGTTTTCCGGCGCAACCTTCCCGCCACCACGATGCGCGACGATGCGCGGATAAGGCCAGATTTTCATCGTTTTTCCTGTTTTAGTTCACGCGCAAGCCGGTCGCCGGATCGAAGATATGCAGGCGATGCGCCGGCAACGCCACTTCCAGCGCGTCGCCTCGCGCGGGACGATGTTCGTGCGGCAAGCGCACCGCGACGTCATGCTTGCCCCAACGTCCGTGCGCCAGATTGTCGGCGCCGAGGAGTTCGCAGGAATCAACCGTCAACGATACATGCGCGCTCTGCTGTTCGGGCAGCATGTGTTCCGGCCGAATGCCCAATACCCACTCACGGCCCTTCAGATCCTGTTGCAGCGACTGTATGCCCGCGAGCGGCAAGCGTGGCCCGTTACCCGCAACTTCAAAACTCGAGCCATCGTCCGAGACACGGCCTTCGAGCAGATTCATTGCCGGCGAGCCGATAAAACTCGCAACGAATACGGTCGCCGGACGCTCGTAGACTTCGGTCGGCGGCCCGATCTGCTCGGCACGGCCGCGATTCATCACGATCACGCGCTGCGCGAGCGTCATCGCCTCGATCTGATCGTGCGTCACATAAAGGCTCGTAGTCGCAAGACGCGCGTGCAGCCGCTGGATTTCCAGCCGCATTTGCACGCGCAACTTGGCATCGAGATTGGACAGCGGCTCGTCGAACAGGAAAACGGCCGGTTCGCGCACGATCGCGCGGCCCATTGCCACGCGTTGCCGCTGGCCACCGGACAACTCGCGCGGCTTGCGGGCGAGCAGCGGTTCCAGTTCCAAAATCTTCGCGGCATTCTGCACGCGCCGATCGATTTCCGATTTACTCACGCCGCCGATCTTCAGCGCGTACGCCATGTTCTGCGCGACGCTCATGTGCGGATACAGCGCGTAGTTCTGGAACACCATCGCGATGTCCCGGTCCTTCGGCTCAAGCGTATTCACCACCTTCTCGCCGATGGAAATCTTCCCTTCGGACACGCTTTCCAGCCCCGCGACCATGCGCAGCAAAGTCGATTTTCCACAGCCGGACGGACCGACCATCACGACGAATTCGCCGTCCGTCACTTCCACGTCGATGCCGTGCAGAACGAACTGTTTGCCGTCGTAAGTTTTCTTGACGCCTTGAAGGCTCAGTGCAGCCATCGACCCGCCTTCATTTAAGGGCGCCCGCGATCGTCGCAAAATGCGCGACCGCGACACCCGGTTCATAGAATTTATGCAGCAGCTCGCGCCACGTCTGGTAGTCGGCCGAGCCGCGAAAACCTTCCTCATGCGCCGCGACCGTTTCCCATCGGACGAGCAGCACGTAATGCGAAAAGTTGTTCGCGTCGGCGCCGCGCACGAGTTCGTGCGAGAGAAAGCCTGGTTGCGCCGAGATGATCTTTTCGGCTTGAGCGAACGCCGTTTCGAACGCGGCCTCTTCGCCTGCCTTTACCGGCAATTGAGCAACTTCAAGGATCACTGAATGAGCCTCCGTTATTTTTCGGAATCGACGAGACCGCGCACGAACCAGCGCTGCATCGTCAGCACAACCGCGAGCGGCGGCAACATGGCCAGCAACGTCGCGGTCATCACCAGATGCCACTCGGTGGCGGTGTCTCCAGAAGCGATCATGCTCTTGATGCCGACCACCGCTGTTTGCAGCGACTGGTCGCTCGTGATCAGGATTGGCCACAAATACTGGTTCCAGCCATAGATGAACGTGATCACGAAAAGCGCGGCAATGTTCGTCTTCGACAGCGGTAATACCACGTCCCACAAGAACCGCAATGCGCCGGCGCCGTCGATGCGCGCCGCCTCCATGAGTTCATCGGGCAGCGTCATGAAGAACTGGCGGAACAAAAACGTTGCCGTCGCCGATGCAATCAACGGCAGCGTCAGGCCGGCGTACGTGTTGCTGAGATGCATCGATGAAACGACCTGGACTGTCGGAAAAATCCGCACTTCCACCGGCAGCATCAGCGTGATGAAGATGAGCCAGAAGGCCAGGTTTTTAAACGGGAAGCGAAAAAACACAATGGCATAGGCCGACAGCATGGAGATAGCGATCTTGCCGATCGAAATCACCAGCGCCATGACCAGGCTGTTCAGCAGCATGTGGCCGAACGGCGCTGCCGCGTTGCCGCTGCCGTGCGTCCAGATATTCGCGATGTTCTCGAACAAATGCGTGCTCGGAATGAGCGAGATCGGCACGCTGAATACTTCTTTTTCGCTCATCGTGGCGGCGCAGAACGCGATGTACACCGGAAACACGACCAGCACCACGCCCACGATCAGCACCGCGTGGCAAAACAGGTCAAAACCGCGACGGTTCTCGATCATGAGTACTGCACCCGACGTTCAATAAAGCGGAACTGCACGACCGTCAGCGCCACCACGATCACCATCAGCACGACCGACTGAGCACCGGAACTGCCGATATCGAGACCTTGGAAGCCTTCAGCGAAGATCTTGTAGATAAGCGTTTTTGTGGACTGGGCGGGGCCGCCGCCGGTCGCTGCATCGATTACCGGGAAGGTATCGAAGAAGGCGTACACCACGTTCACGGTCAGCAGGAAGAAACTGGTTGGCGAGAGCAACGGCAACGCAATGCCGAAGAACCGCCGCACCGGCCCGGCGCCGTCAATTGCCGCCGCCTCGATCAGCGAACGCGGAATGGCCTGCAAACCGGCATAGAAGAACAGAAAGTTATAGCTGACCTGTTTCCACACCGACGCCAGCACGACCAAAAACATGGCCTGGGAGCCGTTGAGCGCGTGGTTCCAGACAATGCCGTATTTCGCGAGCGCATAGGTCACGAGACCAATGCTCGGATTGAACAGGAACGACCACAGCACAGCGGCAATCGCGGGCGCAACCGCGTACGGCCAGATCAAAAGCGTCTGGTACAGCTTCCTGCCACGCGTCACCCGATCGGCGCACGCGGCCAGCAGCAGCGAAATCACGAGACCCGACACGGTCACGAGCGTGCAGAAGATGATGGTCGTGTTGAACGACGCGAGGTAAAGCGGATCGGTGAAGATCTGCTTGAAGTTCGCCAGCCCCACAAACTCGCTCGATGTCCCGAACGCGTCCTGGGTCTGCGTGGCCTGCCACAGCGCCTCGCCGGCCGGCCACAGGAAAAAGAGCGCGGTGATGGCGAGTTGCGGCGCGACCAGCAGATAAGGCAGCAGGCTCGTATTGAACCGCGATCGTTTTTCCATGGCGAGTTTAGTTTCCGGCCTTTTCGAAGCGGCGCAGCAAGTCGTCACCACGCGATGCCGCCGAATCAAGCGCGTCCTTCGGCGTTTTCTTGTCCGCCCAGACCTGCTCGAGTTCTTCGTCAACAATCGTGCGGATCTGCGGCATGTTGCCCAGACGCAAGCCCTTCGTGAACGGCAGGGGCGGCTTGTTCAGCATCTGTTTGATCGCGGTATCGGCGCCGGGATTCTTTTCGTAGAAGCCCTGCTTTTGCGTGAGCTCGTAAGCGGCCGTCGTGACCGGGAGATAACCCGTGTCCTGATGCCACTTGGCGGCAACGGCCGGCGACGTCAGGTAAGCCAGGAACTTGGCGACACCCTTGTACGTTGCAGCATCCTTGCCGGACAGAACCCAAAGACTCGCGCCGCCGATAATCGCATTCTGCGGTGCGCCCTTCACGCTCGCGTCGTACGGCATCATGCCCGTGCCGAAATCGAATTTTGCGTACTTCTTGATGTTGGCAAGCGAGCCCGACGAGTTGGTGAGAATGCCGCAATCGCCGCTATAGAACTTCGATACAGGCTCGTCCTTCCGGCCGACGTACGTGAATGTGCCGTCCTTCGCCATGTTCTGCAGGAACTGGATGTGCGCGATCTGCAGCGGCTTGTTGAATTCGAGCACAGCGTTGGTGCCATCGAAGCCATTATTCTGTGATGCGAACGGCAGTCCGTGCCACGCACTGTAGTTCTCAAGCTGAATCCAGCTCTGCCAGCCCGACGTATAACCGCATATGCCAACCGCTTTCAGCTTTTTCGAATCGGCTGCGACTTCTTCCCAGGTTTTCGGCGGATGAGTCGGATCGATACCGGCTTTCTTGAACGCGTCCTTGTTGTAATAGAGGACAGGCGTGGAGCTGTTGAACGGCATCGAAATCAGGTGACCGGTTTTCGAGTCGCTGTAATAGCTGGCGATGGTCGGCACGAACGCCTTTTCATCGAGCGGAACGCCGGCTTGCTTGAATACGTCGGAGACCGGAATGACGGCCTTCCTGGCCTGAATCATTGTGGCCGTGCCCACTTCGTACACCTGCAGGATGGCCGGCGCGTTGCCGCTGCGATACGCCGCAATGCCCGCAGCCATGGTCTGATCGTAGCTGCCCTTGAAGACCGGTACGATCTTGTAGTCGCTTTGCGACGCGTTGAAATCGTTTGCGATGTCATTGACGCGCTCGCCGAGTGCGGATTCCATCGCGTGCCAGAACTGGATTTCAGTGGCGGCTTGTGCCTGACTGGCGCTAAAAGCAAATACAGCGGCAATGGAAAAGGCGCTGACCAATAACTTGCGACTACTCATGAGTAACCTCTCCTCGAACCCCGGTGGAGTTTTTTTGATTGGGACAAACGCAGAACGCGTCTGGAACGCGGCATTCTAATTGTCGTCTATGACGAATAGACGTCCATATTCTTTTAACGCGTATCGATCCGTCATGCCCGCGATGTAATGCGCGATCAGGCGTGCCTGCGTGCTGCCGGAAGCAGCCTCGCTGCCGCGGGGGTCGTTGGCAGACTCCTCGCCGATCGGACCGCGCGCCTGATAAGCCGGCGGCAGCAGGCGCGGGTCGTCGTTGAACGCCTTGAAAAGGCCGCTCACCACGCGCCCCGCTTTGTTAGCCATCCGCATGACCTGGTAATGGCGATACAGGTTCTTGTACAGGAAGCGCTTGAGTTCGGTCGCCTGGGCCGCGACGGGCTCGCTGTGCGTGACGAGCGCCGGAGCATTGCGCACGTCATCGACGGATTGCGGATTCAAGCGCGCCAGATTCTCGCTGGTCGACTCGATCAGATCCACGATCAACGTATTGATGATTCGACGGATGGTCTCGTGAATCAGTCTTCGCCCTTCGATATCCGGATATTCGCCGCGCGCGACTTCGTAGTGCGTCTGCCACAACTCGACATCGGCCAGTTGCTCGAGCGTGATCAGCCCGGAACGCAGGCCGTCATCCACGTCGTGGTTGTTGTAGGCAATTTCGTCGGCAACGTTGGCGATCTGGGCTTCTATCGACGGCTGCTTGCGATTGAGAAACCGCTCTCCCAGCGCGCCGAGCTTCAGCGCGTTTTCATGCGAGCAGTGTTTGAGAATGCCTTCACGAGTTTCGAAGCAGAGATTCAGACCGTCGAACGCGCCGTAGTGCTCTTCGAGTTCATCGACAACCACAAGGCTCTGCAAGTTGTGCTCGAAGCCGCCGTGATCTCGCATGCATTCATTCAGCGCATCCTGTCCGGCATGGCCGAACGGCGTATGGCCAAGATCGTGTGCCAGCGAAATGGCTTCGACCAGATCTTCGTTCACGCGCAGATTGCGCGCCACAGAGCGCGCGATCTGCGCGACTTCCAGACTGTGCGTCAGACGCGTGCGAAACAGGTCGCCCTCGTGATTGACGAAAACCTGCGTCTTGTATTCGAGCCGGCGGAAAGCCGTCGAGTGAACAATGCGATCTCGGTCGCGCTGGAACTCGGTGCGCGCAACAGGCGGTTTTTCTTCGAAGCGGCGGCCACGCGACTCGGCCGAATGCGCGGCATACGGGGCGAGATGCGCCTCGAGCGCGAAGGGCGTCGGCGTGATGCTGGAAAACTGGAATGTCTTGTCGCTCACCGGCTGCTCCGAATCATCGTTGCTTCGTTGTTTGCTTCTTTGTTTTTGCTTGCTTGGGACTTGGCTTGGTCGTGGGTTTAACGTGTTCTCTGCGGCAACGGTTTTGTTTCGGTGCAGCGTTTGATGGTGCAGAGTCAGCGCGATGGAAAGTCAGCGCCATGCTCGAATCGCTTGTCTCTCGCGGCTTGGCGGTCGCTCCAACCCGGCGTCATGTGCTTCATGGCGATGGCCGCGCCTCGACCTGGGTCAACGAAGCCAGCGCGAATGGCCTCAATATCCGGAAGGTAGTGCGTAGTACGGCTTGCGTGTTGCGTAAGCGATGGTTTCTTCTTCACCATGGCTACCGGCAATATCTGGCAAGCGCCAAGAAAACCAACCCCCGATTGAACGCCGACATCTCGCAGCGAAATTCAGCCGCTCAGACGCTGGCCGCGAGCGTTGCGCGCACTACCTCGTCCGGTGCCCCGGTGATCTTCGTACTACCGAAACGCTCGAGCAGGATGAATTTGATCTCGCCTGCTTCGGCTTTCTTGTCGACCTTCATCAAGTCGATATACCGATCCGCGCCCAGCGCCGGTGCCTTGACCGGCAGCTTTGCCGCAGCGATCACGCGCGTGAGCCGCTTACGTGACGCTTCGTCGAGCCGGCCGAGCCGAACGGATAGATCCGCCGCCATCACCATGCCGCATCCAACCGCCTCGCCATGCAGCCATTCGCCGTAACCGAGGCCGGCCTCAATCGCATGACCGAACGTGTGACCGAAATTGAGAATGGCGCGCAAACCGCCTTCGCGTTCGTCGGCCGCGACGACCGAAGCCTTCACCTCGCACGAGCGCTTCACCGCATGCGTCAGCGCAGTGGCGTCGCAATCGTTCAACGCCGGAATGTTAGCCTCGATCCAGTCGAAGAATTCGCTGTCTGCAATTGCGCCGGTCTTGATCACTTCCGCGATACCCGCGGCGAGTTCACGCGGCGGCAGCGTCTGGAGCGCGCCAATATCCGCGATGACCGCTTGCGGCTGATAAAACGCGCCGATCATGTTCTTGCCGAGCGGATGATTAATGCCGGTCTTTCCGCCCACCGATGAATCGACTTGCGCGAGCAACGTGGTCGGCACCTGGATAAACGGCACGCCGCGCATATAACTGGCGGCGGCAAAACCCGTCATGTCGCCAATCACGCCGCCGCCCAGCGCAATCAGCATGGTCTTGCGGTCGGCACGCTCGGTCAGCAGCGCGCTGAAGATCTGGTTCAGCGTCTCGAGATTCTTGTGAGCCTCGCCATCGGGTAAAACGATGGTCGTGACTTTCTTGCCGAGCGGCGCGAGCGCGACGCGGAGCGCATCGCCGTAAAGCGGATCGACGGTCGTGTTGGTGACAATGGCCACCGACGAGCCCGCGATATGCGGCGCGAAGAGCTCGGTCCGGCCAATCAGCCCGGCGCCGATATGGATGGGGTAGGCGCGATCGCCCAGTTCGACGTTGACGGTAATCATGGCGGACATTATGACGTAGCCGGTTTCACGATGCCGGCCATCTCCAGTTGCATCAACACCATGTTGACGAGGTTATTCACGGTCGGCCGGCCAGTTTCCACGATGAAATGCGCGCACTCCTGATACAGCGGATCGCGCGTCTTGTAGAGCGCTTCCAGCTTGCCGCGCGGGTCGTCGGTTTGCAGCAGCGGCCGGTTTTTATCGCGTCGCGTGCGTTGCCACAATTCGTGCGGCGTGGCGCGCAGGTAGATCACCAGCCCGCGACTCTTCAGATGTTCCCGATTCTCCGCGCGGAGAATCGCGCCGCCGCCCGTTGCCAGCACAATGTTCTCGCGCCGCGACAACTCGTCGATCACATCCGCTTCGCGCTGCCTGAAACCGTCTTCGCCTTCGACTTCCCAGATTACCGGGATGCGCGCGCCCGTTCGGGCCTCGATTTCGTGGTCGGAATCGATGAAAGAGCGCTGTAACCGGCGCGCGACCGCCCGCCCCACGGTGGTCTTTCCAGCCCCCATGAGTCCGACAAAAAATACGTTCGCGTTCGCTTGCCCGGCTTCCAACTCGCTTCCTTTTGGATTGATTCCGGTCCCGATTCTGGTCCCGTTCGTGCGGGAGCTTAAGGGCAAAAGCCCCGCTTTGTCGAGTCGGAAAGGCTTGCCGGCGGCCCTCACAGACGCGCCGGAACGATGTGCTGGGTAATGAAAATGACCAGTTCGCTGCGTGAATTACGGCGCGCGGTATGACGAAAAAGCCAGCCCAATACCGGGATTTTACCGGGCAGCGGGACCCTCGTGACATCTTCGCGCTCGTCGGTGGAATATATCCCGCCGATTGCCACCGTGCCCCCGTCCTCCACCTCAACGCGCGTCTGGACGTGCTTGGTGTTGATCGCCGGGCCCGCCGCCGTCTGCTCGCCGACGCTGTCCTTCGATACATCGAGATCCAGGATCACGTGTCCATGCGGGGTTATTTGGGGCTCGACTTCCAGTTTCAGCGCGGCGCGGCGAAACTGGACACCTGAGACGCCATTGCCGACTTTCGCCTGATACGGCAATTCCGTACCCTGCTCGACCACCGCCCTCACGCGATCCGCTGTGATCACGCGAGGACTCGACACAATCTCGCCGCGGCCCTCGTTTTCCAGCGCGCTCAACTCGACGTTCAGCAAGCGTGTAGCTTGCGCGGCGAATAGCGTCAGACCTGCCGTCGCGGCGTCGAAACCGCCAATCGGCCGCGCCGATAGATCGAATACCGCGCCCTCCGCGCCCGCTACAAGGCCGCGTGCAGCGGCGTCGCCGGTGGGCGTCATCGACAGTTTCACCCCGAGATTGCGCGAAAACCCGGTGTCGCCTTCCACGATGCGCGCCTCTATCATCACCTGCGGCGTCGGCTGGTCGATGCGCGCGATCAGCTCTGCGATCTGCGCGACACGGGCGTCCAGGTCGGTCACGAACAACAGGTTGGTGCGGGCATCGGCCATGACAGAACCTCGCTTCGATAACACCCGCTGGCTGCCCGTGCCGGTCAGGAGCTTGCGGACGTCGTCGGCACGCGGATAGCGCAGAACGAACGTACGGCTGGCGAGCGGCTCGAGATCCGCTGCTCGCGCATGCGCTTCGTAACGAAGGCGCTCGCGCGCTGCCAGTTCGCTGAGCGGCGCAACCCAGATGACGTCGCCGTGGCGCTCCATCGCCAGGCCGTGGACGTCGAGCAGCGTGTCGAACGCGCGCCGCCACGGCACATCGACGAGATTCAGCGAGACGGTCCCACGGATCTTCTCACTCGTCACGATGTTGACGCCCGAAAACTTCGCGAAGGTTTGCAGCACGGCGCCCAAGCCGGCATTTTTCAGGTTCAACGAGATCGGCATGCCGTCCTCGATCGACGTAGCTGCGGAATCCACCGAGCCACGGCTCATACGCTCGACAGGCGGCAACGGGGTCGGTGGCCCTTCCAGCGCAGGCGTGGCATCAGGTGTGGCGACCGGAGCAGGCGTGGCGGTTGTTGAAGCTGGCGTCAGCCACGCAGTGTCCTCGTCGGGCACTTGCACAGCGACAGCCGCAGGCACTTCAACCGCGAACTGATCCGTGGGCAGCGTCTCTGGAAACGGCTCGGGCAAGGGTGGCAAAGGAGGAATTGCGGCGTGGGCGGTCATGACCCCCAGCAAGAGTGCGGTCGCGATACCACACGCCCAAATGTTCCACCGCAAAACGATTGCCGCCCCGCGAATAGCCCGAAGCGCCACGCTTACCGGACGCCCTGACAACAGCAAAAGGCGGAGCATCTTCATGGCCGATCATCCGAAAAACCGATCGTCCGCGCAACGCCGTTGCGGCTGAGCTCTATCGAACGTGAACGGACATTGCCAAGCCGCTCGTCGCCAATCATCTGGCCCGGCAAAAATCCATCGACACCCGTAGCCGACTCAACCAGCGCCATCCCGCGACGCCAGGCACGCAAGGTACCGACAAGCAGCATTGCGCCTCCATCACCCACGCCCGTACCGTTCTTCACACCAAATGGATCGATAGCAAACGCGTCCCGGCGTGACGGCTCCGGCCGCGTGACCGCCGGGAGGTCCTCGAATACCCTGAGCGTCGCATCGAGGGCAAGCGCATTCGCCGCTCGTTTCATTTTTACATCTGCCGGAACGACGAGTCTTGGCAGCCCTTCGAGCGCATCGAGAAACCGCCTGATTTCCCCGAACGAACCTTCGGCGCGAAATTTCAGCGGCCGCTCGATCTCGATCCCGTCGCCCTTCTGAGCCGACGGTTCGATCATGCCGATCCGCAAACCGCTCTGAGCGGCGAGCGCAGTCAGTTCGTGCAGTGCGTCGGCAACGGTCCAGCGGATGAGCGGCCCACCATCGCCTGAACGCGTGCGCATTGCAGGTAAGTGCGCAGTCACTGCTCGCGCCCGGTCCAGGCGTTGCTGCACGTCGTGCAATGCCGAACGGCTTGCCTCGGTTCCGCCTGGATCGGAGGAACGCCACAATGACACGCCTGCAGCAAACAGCAGCGCAGCAACCACGGCGCTTGTGAGCGCGATCCTAAAACCGCTCCATGCGTCCAGAGGCTGTAGCAATTCAAACCCGTGGGAGGATTTAGCGAAGCGGTTCATCGCGGACTCCGGCTAGCAACCTTCGGCTTCGACGACGCCTCACGTCTCGCGGTATTCAAGAGCTTTGGCGTTGCGTCTCCTCCGGCGCTACGCGTCCAATGCACGACCGCGATGAAATCGTAGGGGCTCGTCTTGCCTTGCAAATTGCCCGCATTGGGCTTCGCGACAGCCAATGCTGAGGGCTGTACAGCAACGACCCGCCGCCGCATTTCCACGATCTCCACCGCCCCTACGCCCGCCACCTTTTCAAGCCCTTTCAGCCACGCGGCGGCCGCGTGCGAATCCGGCGCGCTGGCGGCAAGCTCCACCTCGCTCACGCGCTGGGTCACCCGCTGCAAGCCGATATTCCCCTGCGATGTCCCCCGCGCGAGCGCGTCGAGCAGGCCGAGAAACCGGGCGCGCGGTTCGGCTAGTGGCACGGCGGCGCTCTGCGCGCGCCGCTCCAGCGCCCGCCGCTCGACCAGACGCGCATGCTCCGCGATCGGCCCGTTCAGTTGCGGCAGCGCCATGTCCAGCGAGTCTCGTTTCTCTTCTATGTGCATCCGCTCCAGCGCATCCCAGCCCGCCACCGCGCCGACCGCAGCACATCCAGCCAGACCGGCGCCTGCGAGCAGCGCCAGCGCCTGGTTGCGAGCTCGACGCCGCGCACCCGATCGATACGGCAGCAGATTGAAGGCATGCAAACCCACCGCGCTCATGGCATCACCTCGCGCAGCGCAAGGCCCATCGCGACCGCGAAAAGCGGCGAATGCGCGAGACGTTGGTCTACCCGTTGCGCGCCATTGCAAAACGGCGCGCATTCAAACGGCATGACAGGGCAACCGAACAACGCGGCAAGCATTGGCGTTGAAACACCCGCGCGACCGAGCAGCTCGATATCCCCGCCGATATAAATCCAGCGCACGTCCGGATCGTCACCGACCAGATCCGTCAGCGCTTCAGTCGCGCTCGAATACTCCGGCGCCGGATAACGCACTTCGTTCTCCACACCGTCCGGCCCGATAACCCAGGCATGCAACCCGGCGGTCTCTACCCAGCAAGCGACAAAACGGTCATGCGGATCAATCTCCATGCGTGCCGAATAACGCAAGGCCTGCAGCGCCGCGCACGGTTCGCCATCGATCGCACTCAACATAATGTTCGCGGCCGCCGCCGTTTCCACGCGCGACTCAACGAATTGCCTCCCTGTGGCCGCAATCAATACCTCGGTCTCGCCGTTCGCGCCCGCCTGGATAGACCAGTCGACTGCCAGCGCGCCTCGCTCGATCCCCGCCACGCGCTCGACTTCTGCCAGCACAGCCGGTCCAAGCAAGCCACGTGGATCGCGCCCCGACAATGCCGAAATGGCCATCTGGCTGGACTGCGTAAGCCGCGCGAGCGGCGCTCGCGTGGTCAGCGTGGCCGATGCCAGCAACGCCATTGCGCATCGCAGCGAGCGCAGTGCGCCTCGCGCTGGCAGCCGTGAAAACGCTTCTCGCAACGCCGCCGTGATAGCCGGCTGGTCGATGAAATCTCCGCCGATCACCACGCCCGGTTCAAGCAGGACCTCCTCCAGCCGCTCGACGCAAACCGGCCGGTTCGCGTGCAACCGCTTGCTGACAACAGCGAGCCGCAGCGCCCCTTCGGTAATGTCGATACCCGCCGCGAACCGGCGCGTAACGGTCAGGACCGATCCGCGCAATAGTGTTTCCGTACTCATGCTCACCCTCTCTTTCCCGGCCGCGCACCGAACTGTTCGGGCGCTGGCAATGAAACGATTGTGAGCAGCCGCGGCGGTTGCCACCATTCGGCCAAGTGGCTAACGTAAAGGCAAGAGAAGCGTAAGAGGCTCCCATGCCGGTGGGCACGAAACAAGCGATGCAAACGTTAGCTGTGGCAGTCCGTCAACGCTTATCGTGGCAAAGAGGCTTCGTCGCAACCTGCGCGCAACACCCCCAGTAAGCCGGACGAAAGCCGTAAAGTTGGGCAGCTATAATCGCGGGACCGTTTTTTGGTGGTGCCATGCAATCTCAGTCTCCGTCGTCTCCTCCGTCCCGTCGTCCCGATTCCCCGAAGCGTGTTCGCCCGCTCTGGATCAGGCTTCTGCTCGGATTGTTAATTTGTATTGTCGGGCTTATTGTCAGCGCGGGGCTCGTGCTTGGTTACGCGCTGGTGGTGGCCCAGCCCAACCTGCCGTCGCTCGAGGCGCTCACCGACTACCGCCCGAAAGTACCGCTGCGGGTCTACACGGCAGACCATGTGCTGATTGGCGAATTCGGCGATGAGCGACGCAGCGTCGTGCGTATCCAGGACGTGCCCGATTACCTCAAGAAGGCGGTGCTCGCCATTGAAGACGCGCGTTTCTACGATCACGGCGGTGTCGACCTGACCGGTATCCTTCGCGCCGGCACGGTGGCGTTGACGAACGGCCACGCGTCCCAGGGCGCAAGCACGATCACCATGCAAGTCGCGCGAAATTTCTTCCTGTCGAGCGAAAAAACCTACACCCGCAAGATCTACGAAATGCTGCTCGCCTACAAGATCGAGCGCGCGTTGACGAAAGACCAGATTCTCGAGGTCTATATGAACCAGATTTATCTGGGACAGCGCGCCTATGGTTTCGCGAGCGCCGCGCGGGTTTATTTCGGCAAGGACCTCAAGGACATCACGCTTGCCGAAGCCGCCATGCTCGCCGGCCTGCCAAAAGCGCCTTCTGCGTACAACCCGGTCGTCAATCCGAAGCGCGCAAAAGTGCGCCAGCAATACATCCTGGAACGCATGCTCGAACTGCATTACATCACGCAGCAGCAATACGAAGACGCAGCCAAACAACCGCTAGTGGTGAAGGGCGCCGGGCGCGAGTTCAGCGTGCACGCCGAGTACGTGGCGGAAATGGTGCGCCAGATGATGTACACGCAGTATCGCGAGGAGGCGTACACGCTGGGCCTGAACGTGGTGACGACCATCGATTCCGCCGATCAGGACGCGGCGTATCGCGCCGTGCGCAAAGGTCTGATGGACTATGAGCATCGGCACGGGTATCGCGGGCCGGAAGCGTACATCGATCTACCCGTGGATCCTGACGATCGCGAGCAGGCTATTGACGATGCCTTAGTCGATCATCCCGATAACGGCGAGATCGTCGCGGCGGTCGTCACCGAGGCTAGTCCGAAGCAAGTGAAGGCGAGTTTCATCGATGGCAACGTGGCAGTCGTTCAAGGCAACGACTTGCGTTTTGTCGCCAGCGCGCTCAGCACGCGGGCGCAGCCGAATCAGCGTATCCGGCCGGGCGCGATCGTGCGCCTGATGAAAAACGACGACGACAACTGGATCATCACGCAGCTGCCGCAAGTAGAAGGCGCGTTCGTTTCCATCGTGCCGCAGGACGGCGCGATCCGCGCGCTGGTGGGCGGCTTCGACTTCAACAAGAACAAGTTCAACCACGTCACCCAGGCCTGGCGCCAGCCGGGTTCGAGCTTCAAGCCGTTCATCTATTCGGCGTCGCTGGAAAAGGGCTTGTCACCGGCAACCATCATCAACGACGCGCCGCTCTACTTCAGCGCCGCTGAAACGGGTGGTCAGGCGTGGGAGCCGAAGAACTACGGCGGCGGTTTCGATGGCCCCATGGCCATGCGTACCGCGCTGATGAAATCGAAGAATCTGGTTTCCATCCGCATCCTGAACAACATCGGTCCCAAGTACGCGCAGGGTTATGTGACGAAGTTCGGCTTCGATGCCTCACGTCAGCCCGCATATCTGCCGATGGCGCTCGGCGCAGGCCAGGTCACGCCGCTGCAAATGGCGACGGGGTATTCGGTGTTCGCGAACGGCGGATATCGTGTGAATCCTTATTTGATCGCCGATATCACCGACCCGCGCGGCGCCGTGGTCTCGCATCCACAGCCGCTGATCGCCGGCGACACCGCGCCGCTCGCCATTACGCCGCGCAATGCCTACGTGATGAACAGCTTGCTGCAGAGCGTGGCGCAGCGCGGCACCGGCGCGAGAACGAACCAGTTGAAGCGCACGGACCTTGCCGGCAAGACGGGCACGACGAATGACTCGCACGATGCGTGGTTCGCCGGATACCAGCATTCGCTGGTGGCCATCGCGTGGATTGGGTACGACGCGCCGCGCAGTCTCGGCGACAAGGAAACGGGCGGCGGACTCGCGCTGCCGGTGTGGATGGACTACATGAGCCGGGCGTTGCGCGGCGTGCCGGAATACAAATCGACCATGCCGCCCGATGTGGTCTCGCTAGGCGGCGAACTCTATTTCGACGACATGACGCCGGGCCATGGTTTCATCGCAACTATTGGCGTAAGTCAGGCCGTGCCTGAAGACGTCAGCGGCACATCGACGGCGCCCGCGCCGCAAGTGGGCGAGCAGGAAAAGCAGGACATCATGAATCTGTTCAAAGGGCAGTAAGCCCTGAACTCAGGCCCCGGGTGTTCCGGGACCTGAGCTCAGTCAAGCTGAAAACCGAATCGGCTCGCCAGCCTGTTCGCTCGCGTACTGGCTGAGCGCTTCAAAAAACTCGCTGCCGTCGCGCGTGTTGCGCCACGCGCCGTCCACATACCGGTAGTGAAAACCGCCCGATTTTGCCGCGAGCCAGAGCTCGTGCATCGGCGGCTGCAAGTTGACGATCAGCTTCGTGCGATTCTCGAATTCGAGCGTTAAAACATTGCCGCTGCGTTCGAATTCGACATCGGCTTCAAGGCCGTCCACGTCCCGCTCGATGGCCGCCAGCGCAGCCTCGGCGAGGGTCAGGTATTCGTTGTCGGTCATGCTAAACTCCATCGATTAATTAGTCAGGGACAGCTATGCAAGTCGTCTTCCGGATGAGCGCGATTGTAGCGGCTTTGGCCATTTCCGCCGGCACGCTGCTCGCCGCCTGTGGTCAGCGCGGACCGCTTTATATGCCCGTCGCACCACCGATTCCGGCTCGTCCCGCCAGCTTGCCGCCGTTGCCGGCGAGCAATGCGACCGCGCCGGCAGCAGCATCGTCGGCCTCTTCTGTCGATAGTACCGGCGACGTTCCCGACACATCCGGCACGGCGCTTTCGCTCTCCCCCGACGACAATCTGAAATCATCACCTTCGTCGGCATCGGCTCCCAAAGCCGCGTCCTCCGGCGAATAATCGTTGCCATTGCGCGCTTGAGCCCAACTGGCCAAGCGCGTCAGCAGAACCAGAAAACTCATGACTCAATCCGTGTTCTCGCGCGCCGAAGGCGTGCTGCAGGTCGAAGGCGTTTCGGCCACGTCGCTGGCCGACCAGTTCGGCACACCGCTCTACGTATATTCACGCACTGCGTTGACCGACGCGTATAAAGCTTACGCCGATGCCTGCATTGGCCACCGCGCCACGATCCACGTGGCCGTGAAAGCCAACAGCAACCTCGCGGTGCTGAACGTATTCGCACGATTGGGCGCGGGGTTTGACATCGTCTCGTCGGGTGAATTGGCGCGCGTGCTAGCTGCCGGCGGCAAAGCGGAAAACACCGTGTTTTCCGGCGTCGGCAAGACGGCGGCTGAAATGCGCGAAGCACTTGATGCCGGCGTGAAGTGCTTCAACGTCGAGTCCATTGCCGAACTGCACGCATTGAACGAAGTGGCCAAGGCCGCGGGCAAGCAAGCGCCGGTGTCGCTGCGCGTGAATCCGGATGTCGATGCCAAGACGCATCCGTATATCTCCACGGGCCTCAAGTCGAACAAGTTCGGCGTGGCTTTCGCCGATGCCCGCGCAACGTACACGCAAGCTGCGGCCATGTCGAATCTCGACGTGATCGGGATCGACTGCCACATTGGTTCGCAGATCACCGAAGTGAGCCCGTATCTCGATGCCGTCGACAAATTGCTGGACCTCGTCGAGCAGATCGAAGCGGACGGCACGAACATTCATCACGTCGATGTCGGCGGTGGTCTCGGCATTACGTACGATGACGAAACGCCGCCGGCTATCGGCGAATTCGTGAGTGCGGTGCTTGCGCATATCGATGAACGCGGGCACGGTCATCGCGAAGTGTATTTCGAGCCGGGCCGCTCGCTGGTCGGCAATGCGGGCCTGTTGCTCACGCGCGTGGAATACCTGAAGCCGGGCGAGGAGAAAAATTTCGCCATCGTCGACGCGGCCATGAACGACCTCGCGCGCCCCGCGATGTATCAGGCGTTTCATCGCATGGAAGCAGTGGAAAAGCGCGCGACGAAAGCGCAACTCTACGACGTCGTCGGCCCTGTTTGCGAAAGCGGCGACTGGCTCGGCAAGGATCGGGAACTCGCGATCGAACAAGGCGATCTGATCGCGATCTTCTCGGCGGGCGCGTACGGTTTTGTCATGAGCTCGAACTACAACACGCGCCCACGCGCCGCCGAAGTGATGGTCGATCGCGAACGTGCTCGGCGAGTGCGTGAACGCGAAGAAGTGAAGCAGTTGTTCGCGGGCGAATCGATTTTCCCAGACTGATTTCGGTCGATCTGATCAGCATAAAAAAGGGCGATGCCATTTGAGCACCGCCCTTTTTTCATGCGCGTCGGATTACGGATCAGCTAAACCGCGCGTGCTTGCGTGATCCGCGAGCGCAGCCACACAATCACCCGCCACGCCAGCAACACCACCACGATCGCGCCGTAGATCTTCGGCAAGATGAGATCGTGCTTACCCGCTTTCATCCACCAGAAGTGCAGGATCGCAAGCACAGCGATCGGATAGATGAGCTTATGCAGCGTTTGCCAGCGGCGCCCGAGTTTTCTGAGCATCGCCTTCGGTGACGTCACGGCAAGTGGGATCAGCAGCACGAACGCCGAGAAACCAACCAGGATGAACGGCCGCTTGACGATGTCTTTTAGGATGGCGAAGACATCGAACCATTTGTCGAACCAGACGTACGTGGTGAAGTGCAGCACGACATAGAAGAACGCGAATAGCCCGAGCATCCGCCGAAAACGCAGCAGCGCATTCAAGCCGGTCAGCCGGCGAACCGGCGTGACGGCAAGCGTGATGCACAGGAACACGAGCGTCCACAGCCCAGTCGAGCGAGTAATGAATTCGATCGGGTTCGCGCCCAGACCGCCCGTGAAACCCAGCAGGACGATACGCGCCAGCGGATACAAACCGCCCAGAAATACAGCCACTTTCGCCGGCACGATCCAGTTCGTGCCGCCTGCGGCAGCGCGTGGTACTGGCTTTGTTTTGACATCGGAAGCCACAGCCATCCTCTTCCCCTAAACCTAGAAATTCGCCTTGAGATCCATGCCGCGATACAACGACGCAACCTGGTCACCGTATCCATTGAACATCAGCGTCTTGCGCTTCGGCGTGAAGAAACCGTCCTCGCCAATACGCCGTTCCGTTGCCTGACTCCAGCGCGGATGATCGACGTTCGGATTCACGTTCGAGTAAAAACCGTACTCTTTCGGCGCATATTCGCTCCAGCTCGTTTTCGGCTGTTGCTCGACAAATCGGATCTTCACGATCGATTTCGCGCTCTTGAAGCCATATTTCCATGGCAACACCACACGCACCGGCGCGCCGTTCTGATTCGGCAGCACCTCACCGTACAAACCGACGGTCAGCAGCGTGAGGGGATTCATCGCCTCGTCCATGCGCAAACCTTCGGAATACGGCCAGTCGAGAATGGGATCGGACAGCCCAGGCATTTGCGAGGGATCTGCGAGCGTGATGAATTGCACGTACTTTGCGTTGCCCGTCGGCTGTGCGCGCTTGATGATCTCGGAGAGCGGAATGCCGATCCACGGAATCACCATCGACCACCCTTCCACGCAGCGCATCCGGTAAATGCGTTCCTCGAGCGGCGCGAGTTTCACGATTTCGTCGATGTCATACACCTTCGCGTTCTTGATCTCGCCTTCCACCGATATCCTCCACGGCCGTGGACGCAGCGTGTGCGCGTTTTGCGCCGGATCGGCCTTGTCGGTACCGAACTCGTAGAAGTTGTTGTACGTCGTGATGTCCTTGAACGGCGTCACTTTATCCAGCGCGACAAACGTCTTGTTCGTGGTCGCGGCGAGCTTCTGACCCTTTGCATCGGGCGATGTCATCGCCGCAAGCGCTTCGCCATTCATGCCGACAAGTCCCGTCGCGGCCAGCGCACCCGCAGCACGCAACACGCGCCGACGGTTCTCGAAGAACGCGCGCGGCGTGATCTCGCTTCGGGCGATGTCGTCGCCGAAAAGCTGGCGTGTGTGTTTGATAACCATTTCGATGCTCCTGAAATCCTTGTTACGCCCCGCGACAACCTCGCCGCCGCTCTACCTATATTCGTGGCAAACACCGAATCGGTTTCAGCTATTCCGCTCAGACAATAAAAAAAACCGCCAGCAAATCTTGCATGGCGGTTCTTAAACAGCGCTTAGAGGCGAATCTTACAGCTTGCCGTAGCTATGCAGACCCGACAAGAACATGTTCACGCCCAGGAACGCAAACGTGGTGACCAGCAAACCGGTCAACGCCCACCATGCAGCAACCGATCCGCGCAGGCCCTTCATCAGGCGCATATGCAGCCACGCGGCGTAATTCAGCCAAACGATCAATGCCCACGTTTCCTTCGGATCCCAGCTCCAGTAACCGCCCCATGCTTCGGCAGCCCACAACGCACCAAGAATGGTCGCGATGGTGAAGAACGCGAAACCGACCGCAATCGACTTGTACATCACGTCGTCGAGCACTTCGAGCGACGGCAGGCGATCCGCGAGGATGCCGCGTTCCTTGACCAGATAAGCTACGCCGACCATGGCCGCCAACGCAAAGCTGCCATATCCGATGAAATTCGCCGGCACGTGGATTTTCATCCACCAGCTTTGCAGCGCGGGCACGAGCGGCTGGATCTGCTGTGCATCGCGGGCGATGGAATACCACATCAGGAAGCCGACGGCGGCGCTGATCACCAGCAGTACGAACGCGCCCATGGCACGCGTGCTGTAGTGCTGTTCGTAATATAAATAAAACAGCGATGTAATCAGGCAGAACAGCACGAAAACTTCATACAAATTCGAAATGGGGATATGACCCACATCCGAACCGATCAGGTAAGACTCGTACCAGCGCACCATCAGGCCGGTGAAGCCCATCAGCACTGCGGCCCAGGTCATCTTCGAGCCGATCGCGCCGCCCGTGGGTGACCGCGACAGCAGGCCGATCCAGTAGAACACCGTCGCCAGCACGAGCAGCGCGCTCATCCACAAGATGGCCGACTGGCTGGACAAGAAGTACTTGAGGAAGAAGTTGGTGTCGGCGCGCGCGAGATCCGAGTGATAAAGCTGCAACGACGACAACGATAACAACGCGATGCACGCAATCAACAGCCGCACCGGCTTCCAGCGCCATCCGAGGACCATGAACGTCGGCACGGCGCAACAGAGCACCAGCTTGTCGTAGTAGTTCATGAACGGGTGATACCGGTACAGCGCGAAACCCGCGCCCGCGACCAGCGCCAGCGCGAATAGCCAGTCGGTCAGGCCGAGACGCTTGAGAAACGGACGTTCGTCGAAGAGATCCGGATCGACGGGCACGGTGCCCTCGCGCTGTTGCGCCAGAGTCGAATGGGAAGAGGCTTGTGTGAGGTCCATGTTCTTACCGAGTTGAATCCTGCGAGCCGGTGGACTTGGGGTCCACTGGCGTTTCCGGTGATGACGTTGCCGGCTGAGACTTGACGCCCAGCATGGCGCCGATCGCGTCGCGCGTTCGCACGAACTCTTTCTCGAAATCGATTGTGCGCCGTGCCGTGGACATTGCCATCAACACGCTCGTGCCGCCCGTCGATGTGTCTTTGAGCCAGAACCAGAGACGACGTTCACGCACGTAAAACATCGAGAAAATGCCGAACACGAGCAGAAGGCTGCCAAGATACACCACTTTTTTACCCGGTGCGCGTGTCAACTGGAACACGGAAGCCTGGATCTGCTTGAACGAATCGAGTTGAAGAAATACCGGCGATCCGTACAGAAAGCTGTCCGAAAGTGCGTTAATCGACGATTGCACGAATTGCGTGTTTTTCGCATCCGGCTGCGCGTCCGGCAGGCCGTTCTGCGCGCGCGAAATCTGCCACAAATCCCACGTCGCGCCTTCCAGCATACGCAGCAATAAGCCTGCCGCCTTTTCCTGCTCGCCCTTCGGCACGGATTTATCGATGAAACCCGCAATTGCTTGGAAACCGCCCAGCGTCGCGCCGGGTTGGCCCGGATTCGCTGCCACGCCGGTTTCGTCCGCGCCCGCGAACAGGTTCAGCACCCGCGACGCGCTTTCCTCCAGATGTTTCTGCAAGTCCGCGTTCGCTTCAGGCACCGAACGCTTCGCGAATCGGCGCGCCGCCTCGTCGCGCATCGCGGGCGTTTCCAGCGCGGCGCGCAGGTTCATCCACTGTTTGATCGAGCTTTGCTCGTCCGCGGGAATACGCAGATAGCGGAACGGATCGTTCGGGCTCAGGCGCATGCCGGCGAGGAACATCGGCTGGCCTTGTACGTCGACGGGCAGCATGTAGTTGTTGAACTCGCGCGCCTGGCCGTCGGTGCCCCGCACCTTATATTGCACCGATGGCCCCACGTTACGCAGATCCGTCGGCTTCGATGTTTTCGCGCCGGAACCGAGCCGTTCGTCGAACGCTTGCTTGAGCGTCTGCGTCCGGCCGACGCCGCGGGTATCGATCGAGCCGCTGCCATCGGTAACGTTTTCCACGTTGATCGCGCGGAAATCGGTGAATTCCACGGTTTCGCCCGATCCGCCGATGATCTGCGGGCTCATTGGCACCGTGCCGCCAATCGCTCCGTCGAACGGCGTGGTTTTCGTGCTGCCGCCGGACATGGGCCACGCGGTCATGGAGAGCTTCGAACCGCCATCCTGGAAACTCGATTGATAGATCGAAATACCATCGTAGGTGAACGGTTCATTCACTTCGATACGCGCCGGGATGCGCTTGCCGGTCGCATGATCGATCACGACGATATCGCTGGCAAACAGCTTCGGCATGCCAGTCGAGTAATAGTCGACGATGAATTTGTTGAGCTGGATGGAGAACGGCAAATCCTGGATCAGCGAGCCGTCCTGCTGATTCAGGATGGCGGTTGCAACGTGCTGCCCTTCCGGCACCCAGGCGTAGCCGCGGAACGTGGGATTCGACGTCGGTAGCCGATGATTCGGCGCGATATCGTTGATGACTTCGTTCGATGCAATCGGGGTCTTGTTGAAGAGCAGCATTTGCAGCTTGATCGGCAAATTGCTGTCGAGCAAGCCGCCGAGGCAGATGATCACGAACGCCAGATGCGCCGAGATGTAGCCGATCTTCGTCAGCGCGCCGCGCTTGGCCGCGATCAATGTCGCGCCGCTTTCCGTCTCGCGCGTAACAAACTTGTAGCCCATCTTGCCCGCGAGGCGTTGCAGGTTGACGGCAGTCTCGGCACGCGATCCGGCCACTTGCGGGAATTCACCCTTGTGATGGAACGCGCGCAGGCTGCCTTCGCGCACTCGATCCTTCCAGCTCTTCATGTCCGCGATCATCTTCGGGCCGTTGCGGATCACGCACAGCGACACCGAGAACACCAGGAACATCAGGATCAGCAAGAACCACCACGCGCTATAAACGTTGTAGAGGCTCAGGCCGCGGAAGATGTCGGCCCAGAACGGACCGAACTGATTGACGTAATTCGGGTACGGATCTTCTTGCGTAAGAACCGTCCCGATAATGCTTGCTATCGCGAGAATGACGAGCAATGAAATGGCGAAGCGCATCGAACTAATTGTTTCGATGGCATGACGCACGCTGCTACGGCTCGACTTCGACTGCAATCCCGACGTGGTGACGCTCATTCAAACTCCGGCTGAACAGCAAAAAAGGGTGGAGACGCAAGCGGTCTGTGACCGGCGTCCCACCCTTTTTCTTATTTTGCGCGCCGGCCTCGTCGGACCGGCTTCGTACATCGTTCAAACTGCGACATTTGACTATGACTCGCGCATGTGACGTCCGGGCGACGCTGCGCGCATCTTAATGCAGACCCGCACTTGACGCAGACGGGTCGTGCGGACCATTACAGACCGTTAGCGACAGTCAATGAAGGCCGGCGATGTAGTCTGCAACCGCCTTCACTTCTGCCTCATTCAGGCGCAGCGCAATGGTGTGCATCGGCTCACTGTTGTTGCGCGTGCCCTGCGCAAACGCGGTGAGCTGCGCGGCCGTGTAGTCCGACCATTGTCCCGACAACCGCGGATACTGCACCGGCACGCCCATGCCCGTCGCGCCATGACACGCGGCACACGCCGGGACGCCCCTGTCCGCAATGCCGCCGCGATAAATCTTCTGCCCAACCGGCACGGTATTCTTGTCGCGCGCGTAGCCTGGTTTGGCCTTCTGCGTCTCAAAATACGCGGCCACGTTGACCATGTCCTGATCGTTCAACGCGCCCGCAATGCCTGCCATGATGGGGTTCTTGCGCGCCGGCTCTTTCGCGCCCGGCTGCGTCTTGTAATCCTTCAACTGCTTGACGATGTACTCGGCATGCTGGCCTGCCAGCTTCGGAAACGCGCCGCCGGCACTGTTGCCGTCTGCTCCGTGACACGCTGCGCAAACCTGGGTGGCAATTGCCTGACCCCTTGTCACGTCTGGCTTGGCGGGGGCTCCGGGCGCAGCCGCTTCTGCCGCTTGCGCTGTGACTGTCCAGCCTACCAACCCCGCTCCTAATGCTGCTGCTAATTCCAGGACCATCAGAGTCTTGTACAGTCGGTTCATTCGCGTACCCTGTTTTTCGTCTTGTGAGAATTGTGAGGTTCTGCAAAACGACGGTTACCGATGCACTGCAAGACACCCGACAGAGGACTCGATACGGGATAAAAGGTTACCCGGCGCGCGCCCTGAAATCTGTCGTCAAACCTGTCTCACTCCTTATCCCGCTTGGGTCTTGCGTGCCCTGGCTGGTCTTCGTACAACCGTCGTATTGTACAATAACTCGCTAAACGCAAAGACGCCAGTCGGGGCAAGCCCAGTATTCAGTGGCTCCTTACAGCTCGAGTTTCCACAGAATTTCACTTTCGGTCTTCCCATGTCGTCATTTCTGCTCCACCAAGCCCGTTTTTTTACAACGGTCAATCACCTGAAGGACCTGCCGCCGACGCCCCAGCCGGAGATCGCTTTCGCGGGCCGTTCGAATGCCGGCAAGTCGACTGCCATCAACCTGCTGTGCAACCAGAAGCGGCTGGCATTCGCCAGTAAGACGCCGGGTCGCACGCAGCACATCAACTACTTTGCGATAGGCCCGGCTGACCAGCCCCGCGCGCATGTGGTCGATTTGCCGGGGTACGGGTACGCGGAAGTATCGGGTAATGCCAAGCTGCATTGGCAGGCATTGCTATCCACCTATTTGCAGAGCCGGGCGCAGCTCGTCGGCATGATCCTGATGATGGATTCGCGCCGTCCGCTGACCGAACTCGACAAGATCATGCTCGAGTGGTTTGCGCCCACGGGAAAGCCAATTCACGCTTTACTGACGAAATGCGACAAATTGACGCGGCAGGAAAGCATCAACACGTTGCGCGCGACCAAGAAAGCGTTCGAGGAATACACGGCGGCCGGATATCGCGGCGAATTGACGCTGCAGCTCTTCTCAGCGCTCAAGCGCGTCGGGCTCGACGAAGCCCACGAGAAAATCGAAAGCTGGCTGATCCCGAAATCGACGGAAGAAATTGCGCCGGAAGACGAAGCGCAGTGAGATAGATCTGGTGCCGAACGTTGGATTGACTCACGTCGCCCGGCATAAAAAAACCCGCCGCATGACGGCGGGTCAAACAGCCTGATCGAATCCTTCGATCATCACAGGCACCCGCTCAGGGAGGAGAAGCGGGGAGCTCGGCGCCAAGCGCCTACCTCGATCGGTATGATATACCATTGTCCCGAAAAGGTTCTGAAGGCGGTCCGGCCCCTTGTCCATGGCGGTTGCGGCGGTTCAGCCAGCATCCGTTTCCCTGATTGCGTTATCTACCCTCCCCCCACAAAAGTCATGAGCTTCTATCCGCATCATCGTCCGCGCCGTATGCGTCGTGACGACTTTTCGCGCCGCCTGATGCGCGAAAACCTGCTGACCACGAACGACCTGATCTACCCCGTGTTTATCGTCGAGGGATCGAATGTGCGTCAGGCCGTCCCGTCCATGCCGGGCGTCGAGCGCACATCGGTCGATCTGCTGATGAAGGTGGCCAAGCAGTGCGTGGAACTCGGCGTGCCGGTGATTTCGCTGTTCCCCGCGATCGAACCTTCGTTGAAAACGCCGGATGGCCGCGAAGCGACGAACCCTGAAGGCCTGATTCCGCGCGCCGTTCGCGAGTTGAAAAAGCACTTTCCCGAACTGGGCGTGCTCACCGATGTCGCGCTGGATCCGTACACCAGCCACGGACAGGACGGTGTCCTCGACGAACAGGGCTACGTGATCAACGATGAAACCAGCGAAATTCTCGTCGACCAGGCGCGTGCACAGGCCGAAGCGGGTGTGGATATCGTGGCGCCCTCGGACATGATGGACGGCCGGATCGGCGCAATTCGCGAAATGCTAGAAAGCGACGGACATATCCACACGCGGATCATGGCGTACGCGGCGAAGTACGCATCGGCGTTTTACGGCCCGTTCCGCGACGCGGTCGGCTCCGCTGCGAACCTCGGAAAGAGCAACAAGATGACGTACCAGATGGATCCGTCGAATTCCGATGAAGCCCTGCGCGAAGTGCGGATGGATATCGAGGAAGGCGCGGACATGGTGATGGTCAAGCCGGGCATGCCGTATCTGGATATCGTGTATCGCGTGAAGGAGGAGTTTCGCTTTCCGACCTACGTGTACCAGGTCAGCGGCGAGTACGCGATGATCAAGGCCGCCACGCAAAACGGCTGGCTCGATCACGACAAGGCGGTGATGGAGTCGCTACTGGCGTTTAAACGTGCTGGCGCGGACGGCGTGCTCACGTACTTTGCGCTCGATGCTGCGCGGCTGTTGCGGGTGGCATCGAAGTAAAGGGATCCGCGCGTTTTTGGGGCGGTGATGGTCTTCTGGAACCGTGTCGCCGCCTTCGCTCGGGGATGAGTCCACCCCCGCGGTGCTGCAAGTCCCGCCGACTGAACGCGGAGATTCTCCGGCCGAGCGCCGCCTTAGTCACGCGCTCGACCGGTTGTTAAGCTGGGCGGCTAGCGCCTCGAACGCTCAAACCAGCGGCAAACAGATCTCCGTCAGCAAATCGGCGGGTGCCGTTTCCTTCGGATTGTTCAGATACTCCTCGAATACAGGCGCATCGGCGGCCTCACGGCCCGATTGCACGAGCCACGTTCCGTATAACCATTCATAGGCCGCGTGCATATCGCTGTAGGGCCCTTTATGGCGGAGCACCGCATACTGGCCGCCACGTAACGGCGTTACTCCGACCGGCGCGGCGACTTCGATCTTGGCTGGCAACACGACCCCGGCCTTCGATCTCAACTCCGCTTCTGCCACGATCCCAGGATCGTCATAGTAGATGCCGATCGTCCGGAACTCCGCCGACAACAGATTCCTGCTGGCTAGCCAACCGAACAGCGCATCTAACGCCTTGCCAATCTGCATATACGACCCGACGTGGTCGAGAGACACAACGTTCATCGCCGGTACGTCACGAATCACCACTTCACGCATCACCATTTGATCGTCTCCCGATAACGCCGGCCGAAACCGGCTGTGAGTGCCCTGCCTGCGGTACTGCGCGAGCGGCATGCCGAATGCCGCCCTGAACGTGCGCGAAAACGACTGCAAGCTGCTATACCCGGAACGCTCGGCTATCTCCGCGATCGGCATCGATCCATTAGCCAAGTAACCGCCCGCACGATGCAGTCTTAACCGGCGCACCGTCGCGGCGATCGTCTCGCCGTACATCGCCTGATAAACCCGATGCCAGCGATACGGCGACAAACAGGCGATCTCAGCCAACCTGTCGATATCCAGAGGCTCGTCGAGATGATCGTAGATATGGTCGAGCACGCGACTCAGTCGCGATTCGTAACGGGCTTGATAAGTCAGATCGTTCATGAGCGCCTCACCGGGAGCGAGCGTTGAGTGCAAACAAAAGTATCACGATGCGATTTACCAAATCCTGCGGACTTGATGACGCTTTAGTTGGGGGTTGGCGGAGGAGTCGGGCCGCTTAGGTTTTGATGGTGCACGGTTTATACCGCGCCGGGTTTAAGGGCGAGCGGCCCTTGAACCTCTGGTCCGAGCGAGAAGATGGCCCTCCGCATGACACACGTTCTACAGAGGTCCGCCATTGAGCACGTCAAGTTACTCTCGTCGAAAATCACGTCGCGGGCGCGGAGAGTTTGTCCAGGCTCTTCAAGAACGTATCCGCCGACTCGTACCCGACAACCCGCACCACTTCGTTGCCTTGCGCATCGAAGAAGATGATCCCCGGCGGCCCGAACAGTTTGAAGCGTTTGAGCAACGCTTGGTCATCGGGATTATTCGCCGTGACGTCCGCGCGCAGCAGGTTGAGTTGTGCGAGACGAGCACGTACCCGCGGATCGCTGAACGTGAGATGTTCCATTTCCTTACACGACACGCACCAATCGGCATAGAAATCGAGCATGGCGGGACGGCCGGCTGCCTTGAGCGCCAGGTCCAGTTCCGCCGATGACTTCACCGGTGCGAAAGTCTCCCCAGGCGCTGATTGTTGTGCGCTGGCTTCCGTTCCGGAACCCATGCGCGCCGCAAATACAGCAAGCGGTCGAAGTGGATCGGTCGAACCCGCGGCGAGCCCAACGAGCAACGCCGCGCCCCAGATAGCGAGCGCGGCGCCGAATCCCCGACCCAGTTTGCGCCATATCGACACCCCTGCAGCGCCCGATGTGAACAGTCCCAACGCCGCAGCCGCCGCAAGCAACCACAACGCCGCCAGCGCCATCTGCGCGACCGCGCTGAGTACTGGCCACACAATCCACAGTGCCGCCGCGAGCAACACAACGCCGAAGAACACCTTCACACCGTCCATCCAGTTTCCGGCGCGCGGCAACAGCGTGCCGGCACCCAGTCCGATGATCAGCAGCGGCACGCCGAGCCCTACGCCCATGGAGAACAACGCGGCGCCGCCGAGCAGCGCGTTGCCCGTGTGCGCGATGAATGCAAGCACGGCGAAGAGTGGCGCAGTCATGCAAGCACCGACCACGAGCGCCGACAATGCCCCCATGACGACGACCGCCGCAACCTTCCCGCCCGAACGTTTCTGCGACGCCTGGTTGACGCTGTTTTGCCAGCGCGCCGGCAATGCGATATCGACACCTGCGATCAGCGTGAGCGCGAAGATCGCCAGCAGCACGCCGAACGCGCCGAGCACCCAGGGATTCTGGAGCCATGCGCCGAGACTCTGCCCGATCATCGCGGCGAGCACGCCTAGCGCGGTGTAGACGAGCGCCATGCCAAACACGTACGCCACCGATAACCCGAATCCCCGCGAGCGCGTCACGCGCGCGCCTTCACCAATGATGATGGCCGACAGAATAGGAATCATTGGATAAGAGCACGGCAACAGGCTCAACACGACGCCCGCTACGAAGTACAAGCCGACGATTGCGAAAAAGCCCCCGCTTTCGAGCAGGGATTGCGCGTAATCGGCGTTGGTTGCGCGTTCGTACCAAGGAACGTCACTGGCGCTGGCCGATGGCGTTTGACCAGCGGCACTGGCGGCTTGCAGCGCCGCGCCACTGACGCGGTACACGCGCTCCATCGGCGGATAACAAATGCCTTGATCGGCACACCCCTGCGACGTGACGGCAATATCGAAAGGACCGGAAGCCTGCTTCACCGGAATCCGGATCACAAGTTCACCGCGATACGTTTCCACGTCCTTGTTAAACGTCTGGTCGAAGTGAACCTTGCCTGCGGGCAATTGCGGTTCGCCAAGCGTCGCCGTGCCACTCTTAACCGCAAACGCAAACCGCTCGCGATACATGTAATAGCCATCTGCTACTTTATATCGCACGTCGATTTCGCCCGGTTTCTCCGTGGCGCTGAATTTGAACGCGACGGCGGGGTCGAGAAAATCGTCGGCGGCATGGCTTGGCGAAATGAAGCAGAGTAGCAACGCGAAACACGATACGAGCATGAGCACTGCATCGAGCGGCCGGCGCGCGGAGAAGGCAAAGGACTTAAACATTAAGAGGACGTTGAGTTTCCGCAGTAATCCATTGCCCATAAGCAGCCGACGCATCTGCCTGCCACGAGACAATTTCAGGTGTTTCATAAGGATGATTCGCTTCGATAAAGCGCGTCAGTTCGTCGCCGCGTGCGAGGCTTGTCTTGAACAGGAGCTGAAGCTCCTCGGCAACCTCGACCTTACCTTCCCACCGATACCGCGACTTCACCGCCCCCAGCTCTGTCACGCATGCGGCAAGGCGTGCGTCTATGGCTTGCTGCGCGAGCGTTGACGCGGCCTCGCTGTCAGGCAGCGTCGTGAGAACGAGTACAACCGGCGTGTTCACGGAAAAGCTCCGATGCAGTGGATATGCACGCAATCCTAGCACTGGACGTCGACAACTCGCATTCAGCCAATCGGCCTATGACCCGAATCACAAGCCGTAGAAACCGGCCGTGCGAAACCAGCGCACAAATAGAAAAAGGCCAAGCAAAGCTTGGCCTTTCTTCGATCAACAGCGCGCTCGCTTATTCAGCTTCTTGCACGTCGTCGCCGTCCGCGAGTTCCGGACGATCCATCAGCATGACCAGCGCCATCGGCGCGTTGTCGCCGTTACGGAAGCCGAACTTCAGGATGCTCAGATATCCACCCGGGCGCTTTTCAAAGCGCGGGCCCAGCACTTCGAACAGCTTCGCGACGGAGTCACGATCGCGCAGGCGGTTGAACGCCAGACGGCGATTTGCCAGTGACGGCTTCTTGCCGAGTGTGATCAGCGGCTCAACAACTTTACGGAGTTCTTTAGCTTTCGGCAGCGTCGTCTTGATGACTTCGTGCTCGATCAGCGAGTTCGACATATTACGGAGCATAGCCAAACGGTGGCTGCTCGTGCGGTTCAGTTTCCGCAAACCATGTTTATGGCGCATTTTGAATTTCCTAATTAACCAAGTTTAGATCCAGCTCTTCTATTGCGTCTCCTGAGAATTTCTCGTGAGCGCACGGGCCGGTCGTAGAAAAAGCAAGATGCGGATTTTAAAGGAAAATCCGCATCTTTGCCAGTCAAGCGTACTGCTTGAATCTTACTTGTCGAGACCAGCCGGCGGCCAGTTTTCGAGCTTCATACCCAACGTCAGACCACGCGAAGCCAGGACTTCCTTGATCTCGTTCAGCGACTTGCGACCGAGATTAGGCGTCTTGAGCAATTCGTTTTCCGTGCGCTGAATCAAATCACCGATGTAATAGATGTTCTCGGCCTTCAGGCAGTTCGCGGAACGAACCGTCAGTTCGAGATCGTCCACCGGACGCAACAGGATCGGATCGATCTGCGGCGCGCGCGACGGAGCTTCTGCCGCTGCTTCCGTGCCTTCCAGTGCCGCAAATACCGACAACTGGTCGACCAGGATACGAGCTGATTGACGAATTGCTTCCTCGGGCGAAATCACGCCGTTGGTTTCAATGTTCATCACGAGCTTGTCGAGGTCGGTACGCTGTTCAACGCGAGCGCTTTCAACGGCGTAGCTCACGCGGAGAACCGGCGAGAACGATGCGTCCAGCACGATACGGCCAATGATCTTCGCCGAATCTTCGCCATAACGGCGCACGTTGCCCGGCACATAACCGCGGCCCTTTTCAATCTTGATCTGAACGTCGAGCTTGCCGCCCTTCGACAGATGCGCAATCACGTGACCCGGATTGATGACCTCGCAGTCGTGCGCGAGTTCGATATCGCCGGCCGTGACAACGCCTTCGCCTTCCTTGCGCAGCGTAACCGTAACTTCGTCGCGGTTATGCAGCTTGAAAACGACGCCCTTCAAATTCAACAGCAGGTTGACCACATCTTCTTGCACGCCGTCGAGCGTAGAATATTCATGCACGACGCCAGCAATCGTCACTTCGGTCGGCGCATAACCAATCATCGACGACAACAGCACACGCCGAAGCGCATTACCCAAGGTGTGACCATAACCGCGTTCGAACGGCTCCATGACCACTTTCGCGTGACTATCGCCAAGCGATTCAACTGCAATAATCTTGGGCTTCAACAAACTGGTTTGCATAGGTTTTCCTTTTCAATACCCTCGGCTCGTTACGCCGATAAGGCTGACCGGTGACAACCCGAAAATAAACAGCCGAGGTAACCCCTTGCCTTCGGCAATCAGGGCTCCCCGGCCGTTAATCCGATTTACCGCGAATACAATTCGACGATCAGGCTTTCGTTGATGTCGCCAGCGATATCGCTGCGTTCCGGCATCGACTTGAACGTGCCTTCGAACTTCTTGGCATCGACCGTCACCCAGCTCGGCATTCCGCCTTGCTCAGCCAGGTTCAGCGCTTCGAGAATCCGCACTTGTTTCTTCGACTGTTCGCGAACAGCAACCACATCACCGGCCTTGACTTGCATAGACGGGATGTTGTTCACAACGCCGTTCACCGTGATCGACTTGTGGCCGACCAACTGACGCGCTTCAGCACGCGTTGAACCGAAGCCCATGCGATACACGACGTTATCAAGACGCGACTCAAGCAATTGCAGCAGGTTTTCGCCCGTCGGGCCCTTGCGGCGATCAGCTTCAGCGAAGTAACGGCGGAACTGACGTTCGAGCACGCCGTAAATACGCTTCACTTTTTGCTTTTCACGCAACTGCGTACCGTAGTCGGACGTACGAGCACCCGACGTGCGGCCATGCTGACCCGGCTTGCTATCGAGCTTGCACTTGTCGGCGAGGGAGCGGCGCGCGCTCTTCAGGAAAAGATCAGTACCTTCACGGCGGGACAGCTTTGCTTTTGGACCGGTATAACGTGCCACTTTGCATCCTTAATAATTGATCACGCGAAGATTGTTCGCGCTAGTTCGAACTCGATGGATCGAACGGTGGGCTTAGTCAGTATTCTTCACGCAGATTCCATAACGCAAGCAACCTGTCGACGCGCGAGCGTCAACAGGTCAAGGCGTTACGCGACGTCTTAGATACGACGACGCTTCGGCGGACGGCAGCCGTTGTGCGGAACCGGTGTCACGTCGGAGATTGCGGTGATCTTGATTCCAAGACCATGCAGCGCACGCACCGCCGATTCACGGCCAGGACCAGGGCCCTTGATCCGCACTTCGAGGTTCTTCACGCCGTATTCCATCGCCACGCGACCAGCCGATTCGGCTGCAACCTGAGCAGCAAAGGGAGTCGATTTACGCGAACCCTTGAAGCCCTGGCCACCCGAAGTTGCCCAGGCGAGTGCATTGCCTTGGCGATCGGTGATCGTGATGATGGTGTTGTTGAACGACGCGTGAACGTGAACTACGCCCTCGGCGACGTTCTTCTTTACCTTCTTGCGAACGCGTTGCGCCGCGGAGTTGTTCGAAGCCTTAGCCATTACGTTTTCCTGTAACTATCAATTCCGCTTACTTCTTCAGCGATTGCGCTGCACGACGCGGACCCTTACGGGTACGGGCATTCGTACGTGTGCGTTGACCACGCATGGGCAGGCCCTTGCGATGACGTACGCCACGATAGCAGCCCAAGTCCATCAGGCGCTTGATGTTCATCGTCACTTCACGACGCAGGTCGCCTTCGACGATAAACTTACCCACTTCTTCTCGCAGCTTTTCGAGGTCTGCGTCAGTGAGGTCTTTGACCTTCTTCGAAAACTCCACACCAGACGAGACGCAAATGTTGCGTGCGCGCGTGCGGCCTACACCGAAAATAGCCGTGAGGCCGATTTCAGTATGCTGGTGATTCGGGATGTTAACCCCTGCGATACGAGCCATTGTTTTTCCTCAAACAAAAAGCGCAAGCAAAAAGCGCGGCGTTCAGCCTTGACGCTGTTTGTGGCGCGGATCAGAGCTGCAAATCACGCGCACAACGCCCTTGCGCTTGATGATCTTGCAATTGCGGCAAATGCGCTTAACCGATGCCATCACTTTCATGATATTACCCTTTTTTCAAATCACTTCGCCCGGAACACGATCCGTGCACGAGACAGATCGTAAGGCGTCAATTCAACCGTTACCTTGTCGCCTGGAAGAATGCGGATGGTGTGCATCCGCATTCTTCCCGGATATGTGCCCAAGAACCACATGGCCATTTTCTAACCTAACCCGGAAAGTCGCATTGGGAAGGTTTTCCACCACCTCACCCTGCATCTGGATTACATCATCTTTGGCCATAGTCCTTATTAGCGCATAGGGACGTTACTGCCTTTGAAGTTGGCCTTCTTGAGCAGCGATTCGTACTGTTGCGACATAACGTAGGACTGCACCTGCGCCATGAAATCCATCGTGACCACGACAATGATCAGCAGCGACGTTCCACCGAAATAAAACGGTACGTTCCAACGCAGCACCAGAAATTCCGGCAGCAAGCAAACGAACACGATGTAGATCGCACCGGCCAGCGTCAAACGCGTGAGGATCCGATCAATATATCGAGCCGTCTGGTCACCAGGACGAATCCCGGGAACGAAGGCACCGCTTTTCTTCAAGTTGTCGGCCGTCTCTCTGCTGTTGAACACCAACGCGGTGTAGAAGAAGCAGAAGAAAACGATCGCCATTGCGTACAGCAACACATACACCGGTTGACCAGGCTTCAGCGCCTCAGCAACACCGTGCAGCGTGTTCGCAAACCAGCCGGTCCGCGTACCCGAACTAAACCAGTTCAGGATAGTTGCCGGGAACAGGATGATCGACGACGCAAAGATCGGCGGAATCACACCCGACATATTCAACTTCAGCGGCAAATGCGAAGACTGACCGCCGTAAATCTTGTTTCCGACCTGACGCTTGGCGTAGTTCACGAGGATCTTGCGCTGACCGCGTTCGATGAACACCACCACGAACGTGACCGCCCCAATCAGCACGACGACAATAATCGCCGAGATGATACTCATGGAGCCGGTGCGAACCAGTTCGAAGAGACCACCGATTGCGTTCGGGAAACCCGCCGCGATACCACCGAAAATGATGATCGAGATTCCGTTGCCCAGACCGCGCTCCGTGATCTGCTCACCCAGCCACATCAGGAACATCGTGCCGGTCACCAGCGTGACCACAGTCGTCAACCGGAACACCATGCCTGGATCAATAACGAGTCCAGCCTGATTTTCCAGCGCCACCGCAATACCGAATGCTTGAAATGTAGCCAGAACAACCGTGAAGTAACGCGTGTACTGCGTAATCTTCCGCTGCCCCGCTTGCCCTTCTTTCTTCAGCGCTTCCATTTGCGGCGAAACGATCGACAGCAGTTGCATGATGATCGACGCTGAGATGTACGGCATGATCCCAAGCGCGAAGATCGTGAACCTGGAAAGAGCACCACCCGAGAACATGTTGAACATGCCTAAGATGCCGCCTGACTGGCTCTGGAAAAGCTTCGCCAGCTGATCCGGGTCGATACCCGGCACCGGAATGTGCGCACCGATACGGTAGACGATCAGCGCCAGCAGCAAGAACATTGCACGCCGACGCAGATCGCCGAACTTCGCAGCGCTTCGACCGGATTTTGCGAGACTCGGGCTATTAGCCAAGAACCTTCTCCGATGCTTTCGCTAACAACGACAACACGCTTTCGTTACTCAGAGACCGAGCCGCCAACGGCTTCAATCGCAGCACGGGCACCCTTCGTAGCAACGAGGCCCTTGACCGTGATCTTGCGCGTCAGCTCGCCCGTCTTGATGATCCGTGCGCTCGTAAAGAGCACGCCGAGCAGACCGGCTTGCTTCAAAGCCAACAAGTCGATTTCGTCGACCGGCAGCTTCTCGAGATCCGACAAACGCACTTCACCAACGAACTCATGCGTCAGCGAGCTAAAGCCACGCTTCGGCAGACGACGTTGCAAAGGCATCTGACCGCCTTCGAAGCCGACTTTATGAAAGCCGCCCGAACGCGATTTTTGACCCTTGTGACCACGACCTGCAGTCTTGCCCAGGCCGGAACCGATACCGCGGCCAACGCGACGCTTTGCGTGCTTCGCGCCTTCTGCCGGCTTAAGGTTATTCAAATCCATATTCAACTCCTTGATCCCTGGTCAGCCGCTTAGCTGAGGACTTTGACAAGGTACGAGACCTTGTTGATCATCCCGCGTACTGCCGGGGTGTCCTGCAGTTCGCTAACCGAGTTGAGTCGGCGCAGGCCCAGACCACGCACCGTTGCACGGTGCGTTTCACGGGTCCCAATCAGGCTCTTCACGAGCTGAACCTTGACAGTTTTATCAGACATGGTGACCACCTGGCTTAGCCCAAAATATCTTCGACGGACTTGCCGCGCTTCGCCGCGATGTCACCCGGCGTGGACTGCTTGCGCAGACCGTCGAGTGTTGCACGAACGAGGTTGTACGGATTCGTCGAACCGTGGCTCTTCGCCACAACGTTTTGAACGCCCATCACGTCGAACACTGCGCGCATCGGGCCGCCGGCGATAACACCCGTACCGTCCTTGGCCGGAGCCAGGAGAACTGCGGATGCGCCATGCTTACCATGCACTTCGTGTTGCAGCGTACCGTTCTTCAACGGCACCTTGAACATGTTGCGGCGTGCTTGTTCCATTGCCTTTTGAACAGCAACCGGAACTTCCTTCGCTTTACCTTTGCCCATGCCGATGCGGCCATCGCCATCGCCAACCACGGTCAGTGCGGCAAAACCGAGAATCCGGCCGCCCTTCACCACCTTGGTCACGCGATTGACCGCGATCATCTTTTCACGGAGGCCGTCGTCGCGTTCTTCAGCCTTCACATTCGCTTGCATCTTTGCCATGACGAATTCTTCCCTTAGAACTTGAGTCCGGCTTCGCGTGCCGCATCAGCCAGCGCTTTCACGCGGCCGTGGTAACGGAAACCTGAACGGTCGAAGGCGACGGATTCGACGCCGGCAGCCTTGGCTTTTTCAGCAATACGCTTACCGACAGCGATCGCAGCATTGACGTTGCCGCCCTTACCGGTCTTGTCGGCCAGTTCGGCACGCACTTCAGCTTCGAGCGTCGACGCGCTTGCCAACACCTTGGTGCCGCATGCCGAGAACACTTGCGCATAGATATGCGTGTTCGTGCGATGCACAGCCAGACGTGCGACCTGCAGCTCAGCGATCTTGACGCGCGTCTGTTTAGCGCGGCGCAGGCGAGATTGAGTCTTATCCATGATTGCGCACCCTTACTTCTTCTTCGTTTCTTTGAGGATGACGACTTCGCCGAAGTAGCGCACGCCCTTGCCCTTGTAGGGCTCCGGCGGACGGTAACCGCGAACTTCCGCAGCGACCTGGCCAACTTTCTGCTTGTCGATCCCCTTGATCACGATTTCGGTTTGCGTCGGGGTTTCAACTTTGACGCCTTCCGGCATCGCATGCACCACGGGGTGCGAGAAACCCAGCGACAGATTCAGCTTGTCGCCCTGCGCCTGCGCGCGATAACCAACGCCAACCAGCGTCAGCTTGCGCTCGAAACCCTTCGTAACGCCATTCACCATGTTCGCCACGAGGGCGCGCATCGTGCCCGACATCGCATTCGCTTCACGGCTTTCATCAGCCGGGGCGAAGTTGAGCGTGCCGTTGTCGTTTGCTACCGTAACAAGCGGGTTGGCCGCTTGCGTAATCGTACCCAGCGGGCCCTTGACGGTGATTACTTCGCCGCTAAAGGCCACTTCCGCGCCTTGCGGCAGCGTAATCGGGCTTTTACCTACTCGAGACATGTTTCTTCTCCTTTTCGGCTTAAGCGACGTAGCAGAGGACTTCGCCGCCGACGCCGGTCTGGCGCGCCTTGCGGTCGGTCATCACACCCTGGGGCGTCGACACGATTGCAACGCCAAGACCGTTCATCACAACCGGAATGTCGTTACGACCGCGATACACACGCAGACCAGGCTTCGAGACGCGTTCAATGCGCTCGATAACCGGACGGCCAGCGTAGTACTTCAACGCGATATTCAATTCAGACTTCGCACCTTCAGACTTCACTGCGAAATCGTCGATATAACCTTCGTCCTTCAAAACCTGCGCAATCGCAACCTTGACTTTCGACGAGGGCATTGTCACCGATACTTTCTCAACCATCTGCGCATTGCGGATGCGAGTCAGCATATCGGCGATAGGATCACTCATACTCATTTAGATATCTCCTATTACCAGCTCGCCTTGGTCAGGCCAGGGATTTCGCCGCGGAATGCGATTTCGCGAATCTTGCTGCGTGCCAATCCGAATTTGCGGAACGTGCCACGCGGACGACCCGTGATCGCGCAGCGGTTACGCTTGCGAGTGGGGTTCGAATTGCGGGGCAGTTGTTGCAGTTCGAGACGAGCGGCATAACGCTCTTCGTCCGACTTGCTCGCGTCATCAATGACCGCCTTCAGCGCCGTACGCTTGGGAGCGTACTTTGCAGCCAGGCGCGCACGCTTCTTTTCACGTTCGATCAGTGCCAGTTTAGCCACGGTAACCTCAGTTTCTGAACGGGAACTTGAAGCTGGCGAGCAGTGCCTTCGCTTCATCGTCAGTCTTCGCGGTCGTCGTGATGCTGATGTTCAGCCCACGAAGCGCGTCGATCTTGTCGTAATCGATCTCGGGGAAAATGATCTGCTCTTTCACACCGATGTTGTAGTTGCCGCGACCGTCGAACGCACGACCCGATACACCGCGGAAGTCACGAACCCGGGGGAGCGCAACCGTCACGAAACGATCGAGAAATTCGTACATGGCCTGACCGCGCAGCGTAACCATCGCGCCGATCGGGTAGCCCTGACGAATCTTGAAGCCAGCGATAGCCTTGCGTGCCTTCGTGATAACGGGCTTTTGGCCAGCAATCTTCGTCAGGTCGCCAACGGCGTTTTCGATGATCTTCTTGTCGGCGACGGCTTCACCAAGACCCATGTTCAGGGTGATTTTGGTGATGCGCGGCACTTCCATTACGGACTTGTAGCCGAACTTCTCAACGAGGCCGGGTACAACTTTCTCTTTATAAAACTCATGCAGACGTGCCATTTATTACTCCGCGTCAGACGCTAAGCGTGGCACCGGTCGACTTCAAGAAGCGTACCTTCTTGTCGTTCTCGACCTTGATGCCCACACGCGACGCCTTGCCATTCGCGTCGACCAATGCGACGTTCGAAATATGCAAGGGCATCGTCTTGGCTTCTACGCCGCCCGTCGTACCCTTCATCGGGTTAGGCTTCACGTGTTTCTTGACGAGGTTGATACCCTCGACCGTCACACGCTCTTCCCCAACGGACAGCACGATACCGCGCTTGCCTTTGTCTTTGCCAGTGATGACGAGAACCTCGTCACCTTTGCGAATCTTGTTCATCGCGACTCCTTACAGCACTTCCGGCGCGAGCGAAACGATCTTCATAAATCGTTCACTACGCAATTCACGCGTAACCGGTCCGAAAATACGCGTACCGATAGGCTCGAGCTTGGCATTCAAAAGTACGGCGGCATTACCGTCGAACTTGATCAGCGAGCCGTCCTGGCGGCGCACGCCCTTGGCCGTACGAACGACCACGGCGTTGTAGATTTCGCCCTTCTTCACGCGTCCGCGCGGCGTTGCTTCTTTGACGGTCACCTTGATGATGTCGCCAATGCTAGCGTAACGACGCTTCGAGCCGCCGAGCACCTTGATGCACATCACTTCACGTGCACCTGTGTTGTCGGCAACTTCAAGCCGAGTTTCGGTCTGAATCATGGTTTATCTTTCCCAACTTAATCCAGTTACGCCACCATGGCTTAACCGGTCAGTCTTGGTCCCGTCAGCCTGGTGGCTGCTTGGGTTAGAACAGGCAGCGAGGGCAGACGAAACCCGCCATCGCAATCCGGTGAATCTGTCAGCACAAGCTTGGCGCCTGCGCTGGCTTCCCCCACCAACTTCGCCCGCGATGGGGCTCCCACAAAGAGGGAAGACCGAAATTATAACGCATAATTTCGGTCTGGCAAGCGAAAGTTACTGCGATACTTCTTTTACCGCGTTTTGATGCTTTTTGACGCTTAGATTACGCGAGCTGTCTCAAGCAACTTCGACACAACCCAGGCTTTCGTCTTGGAAATCGGACGTGTTTCCTGGATCTCGACGAGATCGCCTTCGTTGTACGTGTTCGCGTCGTCGTGAGCGTGGTACTTCTTCGAGCGTACGACGTACTTGCCGTAGATCGGGTGCTTTACGCGATGCTCAACCAGCACGGTGACCGTCTTTTCCATCTTGTTGCTGACGACCTTGCCGACCAGCGTCCGCTTGAGCGAGGTTTTTACGCTGCTATCGTTCATTTCTGGTTCGCCTTCTCAGTCAGGACGGTCCGCACACGAGCGATGTCGCGACGAACCTTCTTCAATTGACTATTGTTGGTCAATTGCTGGGTCGCGAGTTGCATGCGCAGGCCGAATTGCGCCTTCAGCAGGTCCGTCAGCTCTTGATTGAGCCCAGCCTGGTCTTTCTGGTGAAGTTCGGAAGCCTTCATCATTGCTCCTTAGGCGCCGAGCTGGCGTGAAACGAAGTACGTCTTCAGCGGCAGCTTAGCTGCAGCCAGACGGAACGCTTCACGTGCCAACTCTTCAGTAACACCGTCCATTTCATACAACATCTTGCCCGGTTGAATCTCTGCGACGTAGTACTCAGGGTTACCTTTACCGTTACCCATCCGTACTTCAGCCGGCTTTTGCGAGATCGGCTTGTCCGGGAAAATGCGGATCCAGATACGGCCGCCACGTTTAATGTGACGCGTCATTGCACGACGCGCCGCTTCGATTTGGCGCGCGGTCAAACGGCCGCGACCGATAGCCTTCAGACCATATTCACCGAACGACACTGCGTTGCCGCGCGTCGCCTTGCCGGTGTTACGACCCTTCTGCTCTTTGCGATACTTTCTGCGTTTCGGTTGCAGCATCGTTATTCTCCAGTCTTCCCGTCGCCGCCGGCACCGCCAGCACGACGGGGAGCGCCTGCACCACGGCGCGCACCTGCGTTTGCCGGACCACCACCCTCACCATCACGACGCGGACGGCGATCGCCACCCGGACGTGCGTTACGGCGCGGACGCTTGTCTTCGGCTACTTCTTCGACCACCGGTGCATCGTTGCGGCCCAGCGTGTCGCCCTTGTAGACCCACACCTTGACGCCGATGATGCCGTAGGTCGTCTTCGCTTCCGAGGTTGCGTAGTCGATATCAGCACGCAGAGTGTGAAGCGGAACGCGACCTTCGCGATACCACTCCGTACGAGCGATTTCGATACCGTTCAACCGGCCCGCGCTCATGATCTTGATGCCTTGGGCACCCAGACGCATGGCGTTTTGCATCGCACGCTTCATCGCGCGGCGGAACATGATCCGGCGCTCGAGTTGCTGCGTGATCGAGTCGGCGATCAGTTGCGCGTCGGTTTCCGGCTTACGGATTTCTTCGATGTTGACGTGGACCGGAACGCCCATGCGGCGTTGCAGTTCCGTCTTCAACAGTTCGATATCCTCACCCTTCTTGCCGATCACTACACCCGGACGCGAGCTGTAAATCGTGATACGTGCATTCTTCGCCGGACGCTCGATGACAACCCGACCCACCGAAGCGTTTTTCAGCTTCTTCTTCAGGTATTCACGAACGCCGATGTCTTCCTGCAGCATCGATGCGAAATTGGTGTTGTTCGCGTACCAACGCGACGCCCAATTTCGGCTGACAGCCAGACGGAAGCCTGTCGGATGAATTTTTTGTCCCATCGTATGGCTCCTTAATTCCCGACTGTCACGGTGATGTGACAGGATTGCTTCTCAATGCGGTTACCACGGCCTTTTGCGCGCGCGGTGAATCGCTTCAGGGAAGCTGCCTTGTCGACCATGATGCTCGTTACTTTGAGCTCGTCGATGTCGGCGCCTTCGTTGTGTTCCGCATTCGCGATCGCCGACAGCACGACCTTCTTGACAATACCCGCCGCCTTCTTCGGCGAGAACGTAAGAACGTTCAGCGCCTTGTCGACCGGCAAACCACGGATCTGGTCAGCCACAAGGCGCGTCTTCTGCGCCGAGATGCGGGCACCGCGATGAATAGCTTTTACTTCCATCTTGATAGCCCCTTATTTCTTGGCCTTCTTGTCGGCTGCATGACCCTTGAACGTACGGGTCAATGCGAACTCGCCAAGTTTGTGGCCGACCATGTTTTCCGAAACATAAACCGGGACGTGTTGACGGCCGTTATGGACGGCGATCGTCAGACCGATGAAGTCCGGGAGAATCGTCGAACGACGCGACCAGGTCTTGATCGGCTTCTTGTCACGCGCAGCTGCGGCAGCCTCAACCTTCTTCAGCAAATGAGCGTCGCAGAACGGACCTTTTTTAACAGAACGTGCCATTGCTTACTCCTTAGCGCTTGTGACGGCGCTGAACGATCATCGTCGTCGTGCGCTTGTTGCTGCGGGTGCGATATCCCTTGGCCGGGGTTCCCCACGGGCTGACCGGATCGCGACCTGCTGCCGTCTTACCTTCACCACCACCGTGCGGGTGATCGACCGGGTTCATTGCAACGCCACGCACCGTCGGGCGGATACCGCGCCAGCGGTTAGCACCGGCCTTACCGATTTGACGGAGGCTATGCTCTTCGTTGCCAACTTCACCAATCGTCGCGCGGCACTCAACGTGCACACGGCGAATTTCACCCGAACGCAGGCGAACCTGAGCGTACGTGCCTTCACGAGCCAGCAGCATCGCGGACGTACCAGCCGAACGCGCCATTTGCGCGCCCTTGCCCGGCAACATCTCGACACAGTGAATCGTCGTACCGACCGGAATGTTGCGGATCGGCAGGGTGTTACCCGAGCGGATCGGCGCTTCCGAACCAGACATCAACGATTGACCCACCGTCGCGCCCTTCGGAGCGATGATGTACGTGCGCTCGCCGTCTGCGTACAGAACCAGCGCGATGTTCGCGCTACGGTTCGGATCGTACTCAAGACGTTCGATCTTCGCCGGAATGCCGTCCTTGATGCGACGGAAATCGACCATACGGTAGTGTTGCTTATGACCGCCACCTTTGTGACGTGTCGTGATGCGACCGGAGTTATTCCGGCCGGCGGTCACGGACTGTGCGTCGAGCAGCGCTGCATGCGGCTTGCCCTTGTACAGATCCTTGTTGACCACCTTGACCATCGCGCGGCGACCCGGCGAAGTCGGCTTAACTTTTACGATTGCCATGATTACTTGGCCTCCGCTTCAAAGTTGATTTCCTGGCCGGGCTTCAGGCAGACATACGCCTTCTTCACGTCCTTGCGCTTACCCATGAAGCGGCCAAAGCGCTTGGCTTTACCCTTCGTGACCAACACGTTGACGGAATTGACTTCTACCTTGAACAGCAGCTCGACAGCAGCCTTGACTTCCTGCTTCGTGGCATCGGGCGCGACTTCGAACACAACTTGCTCGTTCTTGTCGGCCACCAGCGTCGCCTTTTCGGAGATCACCGGCGCGAGCAGGACCTGCATCAAACGATGATCGTTCTTGCGAATCTCGCTCATGACAGCAACTCCTCGATCTGGGCGACCGCAGCCTTCGTAATCACGATCTTCTTGAAGTAGATCAACGAGAGCGGGTCGGCGTAACGCGGCTCGACAACGGCCACGTGGGCCAGATTGCGCGACGCGAGGTACAGGTTTTCGTCGACCGTGTCAGTAATGACCAGGACGGACTCGAGACCCATTGCCTTGAATTTTTCGGCCAACAGCTTCGTCTTCGGCGCTTCGAGGGTCATCTCGTCGACGACCACGATGCGACCTTCACGGGCCAGTTGCGAATAGATCGAGCAGAGACCTGCGCGATGCATCTTCTTGTTGACCTTGTGCGAAAAATTTTCTTCCGGCGAATTCGGGAAGATCCGGCCACCGCCGCGCCACAACGGGCTCGACGACATACCGGCACGAGCGCGGCCCGTACCCTTTTGACGCCACGGCTTCTTGGTCGTGTGCTTGACTTGCTCACGATCCTTCTGCGCGCGGTTACCGCTTCGTGCGTTGGCTTGATAGGCCGTGACGACCTGATGGATCAGGGCTTCGTTGTAATCGCGACCGAACACGACGTCCGATGCGTTCACACCCGTGCCTTCCTGACCATTGGCGCTCAGGAGCTTAAGTTCCATTATTTCGCTCCTTTCACAGCGCGAGCCTTGACAGCCGGCGTCACGAAGACCTTACCGCCCTTGGCACCAGGAACAGCGCCACGGACCAGCAGCAGATGACGGTCGGTGTCGATACGAGCGATTACGAGGTTTTGCACCGTAACCGTTTCGTCGCCCATGTGACCGGTCATGCGCTTACCCGGGAAAACACGACCCGGATCCTGCGCCATACCGATCGAACCAGGGACGTTGTGCGAACGCGAGTTACCGTGCGATGCGCGACCCGAAGCGAAGTTGTGACGCTTGATGGTACCGGCGTAGCCCTTACCGATCGACACGCCTTGCACGTCGACTTTCTGGCCCACTTCGAAGATGTCCGTACCGATCACGGTACCGTTCGACAACTCGGCAGCCTTAGCGGAATCGATCTGGAATTCTTTGAGAACTTCACCAGCTTGTACGCCGGCTTTGGCAAGGTGACCTGCCAGCGGCTTCGTCACGCGCGATGCGCGGCGAGTGCCGAATGCAACTTGAACGGCGATGTAACCATCCGTTTCTACAGACTTGATCTGCGTCACTCGGTTGTCCGACACGTCCAATACGGTGACGGGAATCGAATCCCCTTCAGGCGTAAAGATACGGGTCATGCCAACCTTGCGACCTACGAGTCCAAGGCTCATCGTTTTCTCCATTCCCAACTGCGATTGGTCGGGGCTGATTTACAAAATGCCGGGCGCTCAGGTGAGTAGCTCACCAGAATCAACCGACTTTTTTGCGCAAATGCGCGAAAAGCCTTGGAGTATAACAAGGCTTTTCGTTTTCCGCAAGCAATCAAAGACTTAGCGCCACTCCTCGCGAGAGCAGCGCTGGTGAAACTTATTGCAACTTGATTTCCACATCGACACCGGCCGGCAGGTCGAGCTTCATCAACGCGTCAACGGTCTTGTCCGTCGGATCGACGATGTCCATCAAGCGTTGGTGGGTCCGGATTTCGAGCTGATCGCGCGACGTCTTGTTGACGTGCGGCGAACGCAAAATGTCAAAACGTTGGATACGGGTCGGCAGCGGTACCGGACCACGTACGATTGCGCCAGTCCGCTTAGCCGTATCGACGATTTCAGCTGCTGACTGATCGATCAGACGATAGTCGAAAGCCTTCAGGCGAATGCGGATTTTCTGGTTTGCCATGACAATTCCTTGAAAGAGCGAGACGGTGTTGCACCGTCGATTTGGTAAAAGAGCAAGGAGCCGGGCACTAGCTAGGTGCATGCGCCCGGCTCCGGGCACGACTACTAATTACAGCTTTTCTGAAGCAAGCTCAGGATTTTACTCGAGAACCTTGGCGACGACACCAGCGCCGACGGTACGACCGCCTTCACGGATAGCGAAGCGCAGACCTTCTTCCATCGCGATCGGAGCGATCAGCTTCACCGTGATCGACACGTTGTCGCCCGGCATGACCATTTCCTTGTCCTTCGGCAACTCGATCGAACCCGTTACGTCCGTGGTACGGAAGTAGAACTGCGGGCGATAGTTGTTGAAGAACGGCGTGTGACGACCGCCTTCGTCCTTGCTCAACACATACACTTCAGCCGTGAAGTGCGTGTGCGGCGTGATCGAACCCGGCTTGGCCAGAACTTGACCGCGCTCCACGTCTTCACGCTTCGTGCCGCGCAACAGAATACCCACGTTGTCGCCCGCTTGACCTTGGTCCAGCAGCTTGCGGAACATTTCCACGCCCGTGCACGTCGTCTTCACCGTCGGCTTGATGCCGATGATTTCGATTTCTTCGCCGACCTTCACCACGCCGCGCTCGATACGACCCGTCACCACCGTGCCGCGACCCGAGATCGAGAACACGTCTTCCACCGGCATCAGGAACGAACCGTCAATCGCGCGCTCCGGCGTCGGGATGTACGTGTCCAGTGCGTCGGCCAGGTTCATGATCGCCACTTCGCCCAGCTCGCCCGTGTCGCCTTCCAGCGCCAGTTTGGCCGAACCCTTGATGATCGGCGTGTCGTCGCCCGGGAAGTCGTACTTCGACAGAAGCTCACGCACTTCCATTTCAACCAGTTCCAGCAACTCGGCGTCGTCCACCATGTCGCACTTGTTCAGGAACACGATGATGTACGGCACGCCAACCTGGCGAGCCAACAGGATGTGCTCACGCGTTTGCGGCATCGGGCCGTCAGCCGCCGAACACACCAGGATTGCGCCGTCCATCTGCGCTGCACCCGTAATCATGTTCTTCACATAGTCGGCGTGTCCCGGGCAGTCAACGTGCGCGTAGTGACGCGCTGCCGTTTCGTACTCGACGTGAGCCGTGTTGATCGTAATGCCACGCGCCTTTTCTTCCGGCGCTGCATCGATCTGGTCATACGCCTTCGCTTCGCCGCCGAACTTCTTCGACAACACCGTCGCGATTGCTGCCGTCAGCGTGGTCTTGCCATGGTCGACGTGACCAATCGTGCCTACGTTGACGTGCGGCTTGGTCCGTTCGAATTTACCTTTTGCCATGATTACCTTCTTTCAAATTTGTTGATCGGTTAAAGACTTCTGGCTTACCGAATTACTTGGATTTCGCGTTAATGATCGCTTCTGCCACGTTTCGCGGAGCTTCAGCATAGTGCTTGAATTCCATCGTGTACGTAGCGCGACCTTGCGTCGCCGAACGCAGCGACGTCGAATAGCCGAACATTTCCGACAGCGGGACTTCAGCGCGCACGATCTTGCCGCCGCCAATCATGTCTTCCATGCCCTGGACGATACCGCGACGGCTCGACAAGTCGCCCATCACGTTGCCCATGTAGTCTTCAGGCGTTTCGACTTCCACAGCCATCATTGGTTCGAGGATGACCGGGCTTGCCTTGCGCATTGCGTCCTTGAACGCCATCGAACCGGCCATGCGGAATGCATTTTCGTTCGAGTCAACGTCGTGGTACGAACCAAACGTCAGGTGAACCTTGACGTCCACCACCGGGAAGCCTGCCAGCACGCCAGCCTTCAGCGTTTCAATAATGCCCTTGTCCACAGCCGGGATGTACTCGCGCGGAATCACGCCGCCCTTGATCTCGTCCAGGAACTCGTAGCCCTTGCCCTGCTCATTCGGCTCAAGCGTAATGACAACGTGGCCATACTGACCGCGTCCGCCCGACTGCTTGACGAACTTGCCGTCAACGTCTTCAGCCTTGCCGCGAATCGTTTCGCGATACGCAACTTGCGGCTTGCCAACGGTTGCTTCAACGCCGAATTCACGACGCATGCGGTCAACCAAAATTTCCAGGTGCAACTCGCCCATACCCGAAATGATGGTCTGGCCCGACTCTTCGTCGGTCTGAACGCGGAACGACGGATCTTCCTGAGCCAGACGATTGAGCGCGAGGCCCATCTTCTCCTGGTCAGGCTTGGTCTTCGGCTCTACAGCTTGCGAAATCACCGGTTCCGGGAAAATCATACGTTCCAGAACGATCGGATGCGCCGGATCACACAGCGTGTCGCCGGTGGTCACGTCTTTCAAACCAACCGCGGCAGCGATGTCGCCTGCGTGCACTTCCTTGATTTCTTCGCGCTGGTTTGCGTGCATCAGCAGAATACGGCCGAGACGTTCCTTCTTGTCCTTGGTCGCGTTCAGCAGCGTGTCGCCCGACTTGGTCGTACCCGAATACACGCGGAAGAAGATCAACTGGCCGACAAACGGGTCGGTCATGATCTTGAACGCGAGTGCCGAGAACTTTTCGTCGTCAGCTGCACGACGCTCTTCGCGAGCGCCGTCTTCCAGTTCACCCAGAACCGGCGGAATGTCGATCGGCGACGGCAAGAAGTCGAGCACGGCGTCCAGCATCCGTTGCACGCCCTTGTTCTTGAACGCGGTGCCGCACAACATCGGCTGGATTTCACAAGCGATCGTACGGTCGCGAAGACCCTTCACGATTTCCTCTTCGGACAACGAGCCCGTTTCGAGGTACTTGTTCATCATTTCTTCGTTGGCTTCGGCAGCAGCTTCGACCATCTTTTCGCGCCACTCGTTGCACGTATCCAGCAATGCAGCCGGGATTTCTTCGTACTCGAACTTGATGCCTTGGGACGCTTCATCCCAAATGATCGCCTTCATCTTGATCAGGTCGACCACGCCCGTGAACGTGTCTTCTGCGCCGATTGGCACCACGACCGGAACCGGGTTCGCCTTCAGACGCAGCTTGAGCTGGTCATAGACCTTGAAGAAGTTCGCGCCGGTACGGTCCATCTTGTTGATGAACGCGAGACGGGGAACCTTGTACTTGTTGGCCTGGCGCCATACGGTTTCCGACTGGGGCTGAACACCGCCCACAGCGCAATAAACCATGCACGCACCGTCGAGCACGCGCATGGAACGCTCAACTTCAATGGTGAAGTCAACGTGTCCCGGCGTGTCGATGATGTTGATGCGGTGCTCGGGGCGGTCGCCAGCCATGCCTTTCCAGAAGGCGGTCGTCGCTGCCGACGTGATGGTGATGCCGCGCTCCTGCTCCTGCTCCATCCAGTCCATCGTTGCTGCGCCGTCGTGAACTTCACCGATTTTGTGGTTCACGCCCGTGTAAAACAGGATGCGCTCGGTCGTGGTCGTCTTGCCGGCGTCGATGTGAGCGCTAATACCGATATTTCGGTAGCGCTCGATAGGTGTCTTGCGAGCCACTTTGAATCCTTAATTGGGTCGACGCGACCGGCACATGCCAGTCACGTCCTAACACAAACGGGCGAGGCGCTTGGTAAGCGCACCCGCCCGGAGGTTTTTCCGTTCGTCCCAGGTCGGGAGGCCTAAATACAGCCTTAGAAGCGGAAGTGCGAGAACGCCTTGTTGGCTTCTGCCATCCGGTGAACTTCGTCGCGCTTCTTCATCGCGCCGCCACGGCCTTCCGCGGCTTCCGAAAGCTCACCTGCGAGACGCAGGGCCATCGACTTCTCGCTGCGCTTCTTCGCAGCTTCGCGCAACCAACGCATCGCCAATGCCATACGACGCGACGGACGCACTTCGACTGGAACTTGATAGTTCGCACCACCAACGCGGCGGCTCTTCACTTCCACCACCGGCTTCACGTTGTTGAGCGCACCCGTGAACACTTCCAGCGGGTCCTTGCCACCCTTGGTCTGGATCTGTTCAAAAGCACCATAAACGATACGCTCGGCAACCGACTTCTTGCCCGACAGCATGATCACGTTCATGAACTTGGCTACATCTACGTTGCCGAATTTCGGATCCGGCAAAATGTCCCGCTTGGGGACTTCGCGACGACGCGGCATGTTTCTTCCTTTGATTTTTCAGTTGGAGCTATTTCAGCCCCGCGGTCACCAACAAACCCGATCTATCTACCGACTAACCAGCTTGGCCGGGTGACCACTTACTCGACAGCACCGGCATTTCCGGCACCACCGCTTGAACGCCCTTGACGGGCAACCTGTACAGCCTGACCGGCAAAAGCTTACTTGCCAGCCTTAGCGCGCTTCGCACCGTACTTCGAGCGAGCTTGCTTACGATCCTTGACGCCCTGGGTATCCAGCGAGCCACGAACCATGTGGTAACGCACACCCGGCAAGTCTTTCACACGTCCGCCGCGAATCAGCACGACCGAGTGTTCCTGCAGGTTGTGGCCTTCACCACCGATGTACGAAATGACTTCAAAACCGTTCGTCAGACGAACTTTTGCAACTTTACGAAGTGCCGAGTTCGGCTTCTTCGGCGTCGTCGTGTACACGCGAGTGCACACTCCACGACGCTGGGGGCAGTCCTGCAAAGCCGGCGACTTGCTCTTCACTACTTCTGAAGCGCGGCCTTTGCGAACCAATTGATTGATGGTTGGCATTGTCTATTCCTAAATTGATCAAAATCGACGCTCCCGTTTCGGGCAAAGCAAAACGGACTGCGCGCCGAGCACTCCGGCTCTTGTCATGTATACGAGGACATTCTCGATGGAAACCCCGTTTAGCAGATCCAAGAACGAGAACCTAGCATCATAATCTGAAATTCCCAATGCGGTCAACAGCTTGCAGCGCGTGCGAGCTTGATCAGGGCGATAAAAATCAGTTCGCGCCGACGACTTCGAGCAATTCGTCGCCGAACCGCTCGAGTTTGCGCGCGCCTATCCCGGGAATCTGGCTGAGATCTTCGATGGAGTCCGGCTCGTTGCGCGCAATTTCGGCCAGCGTCGCGTCGTGGAAAATGACGTAGGCCGGCACGCCGTCGCTCTTCGCCATGCTTGCGCGCCAAGCACGCAGCCTTTCCCAGCGTGCTTTGATGCGTGGCGACATGCCGGCCGTCGGATCCGCGCGTTCACCGGTTCGACCGGATGACTGCCTCGTGCGCGTTGGCTTTACGTACTTGCGCAGCGTCACGTTCTGCTCGCCTTTGAGTACGGCCTTGCTTGCCTCGGTGAGAATCAGCGCACCGAATCCATCGTGGTCGACAGCGAGATAGCCAAACGCCACCAGTTGACGAAACACCGCGCGCCATTCCTGCTCGGACAGCGCCGCGCCAAGTCCAAACGTGGATAGTTTTTCGTGACCGCGTTGAAGCAATTTCTCAGACCGGCTGCCGCGCAGGATGTCGATAAGATGACCGGCGCCGAAGTGGAACCCGCTCGCCTTATAAGCGCGGTACACGCAAGACAGCGCCATTTGCGCTTCGCGGGTAGCGTCCCAAGATTCAGGCGGCTCGAGACACGTGTCGCAATTGCCGCACGGCTGGCTCGCTTCGCCGAAGTAGCCGAGCAAGCGCACTCGCCGGCAGGACGCCGCTTCGCACAACCCAAGCAGCGCGTCGAGCTTGCCGCCCTGCACGCGCTTGTGGGTATCGTCGGCGTCGGATTCGTCGATCATTTTGCGTTGCTGCACCACGTCGCCGAGGCCGTACGCCATCCACGCGTTCGCCGGCATGCCGTCACGACCGGCACGGCCCGTTTCCTGGTAGTAGCCTTCCACGCTTTTCGGGAGATCCAGATGAGCGACGAAACGTACGTCGGGTTTGTCGATCCCCATCCCAAACGCGATCGTCGCGCACATCACGATGCCCTCTTCGCGCTTGAACATCTCCTGATGACGCTGGCGCATCTGATATTCCATCCCCGCGTGGTAAGGCAGCGCGCGAACACCCTGGCTCTTGAGCCAATCGGCAGTCTCTTCAACCTTGCGCCGTGATAGGCAATAGATCACACCGGCGTCCGTGGTTTTGTCCGGATTGGTATGCTCGGCGCGAATGAAATCCAGCAACTGGGCGCGGGCATTGTCCTTTTCGACAATCCGATACCGGATGTTCGGCCGGTCGAAGCTGGAGACAAAAATACGTGCGTCGTCCAAGGCCAGGCGATGCACGATTTCATCGCGCGTAATGGCGTCGGCAGTAGCCGTCAGCGCTATCCGCGGCACCGATGGAAACCGCTCGTGCAGCACCGATAACTGGATATATTCCGGCCGGAAATCGTGCCCCCATTGGGACACACAATGCGCTTCGTCAATGGCGAACAAGCCGATGCGCACGCTTTCGATCAGCTCGAGGAAACGAGGCGTCATGAGCCGTTCCGGGGCGACATACAGCAGGTCGATTTCCCCGTTACGCAACGCGCGCTCGGTGGCTGAGGCTTCTGCGCCCGTGAGCGTCGAATTCAGGCACGCGGCACGCACGCCGACTTCGCTCAACGCGGCGACCTGATCCTGCATCAACGCAATCAGCGGCGACACGACAATCCCAGCGCCAAACCCGGCTTCGCGCCTTAGCAAAGCGGGAATTTGATAACACAACGACTTGCCGCCGCCAGTCGGCATGAGCACGAGCGAGTCGCCGCCGGCGGCCACATGATCGACGATATCGCCCTGCTGCCCCCGGAACGCCGGGTAGCCAAATACTTCCTTGAGAATTTCGAGCGAACGGGACATGGAGAAGACGGAGTGCGCCAGAGCGTGAGTGCCCCGATTTTACCAACGACGGAGCGCTCAGACCGTCGCATGACTCAACGTTAGCCAATCGATAGAGCAAAAAAAGCCGCCCGGTATAACCCGGGCGGCTTCTCGTACTAGCAGATCAGTCGTCAAAGCCCGGACCTGTAAAAAGGCCCGAACTCCAAAACTTACTCCGCCGGATGTTGCTGTTCTGCAGGTGCGACAGGTGCGGCTTCGGGCGTGCCGAAATCGAACGATTCTTCCGCTGCAATCTGGTCGAAACGTTGACGATCCGACAACTCGCGGCTCTTGCGCGCCTTGTGGAACGCGAGACCTGTACCAGCCGGAATCAACCGGCCGACGATCACGTTTTCCTTCAGACCGCGCAAATCGTCGCGTTTGCCCATGATGGCCGCTTCGGTCAACACGCGCGTCGTTTCCTGGAACGATGCAGCCGAGATGAACGAATCGGTCGAGAGCGATGCCTTCGTAATACCGAGCAGCACGTTCTCGTAGGTCGCGGGGATCTTGTCTTCCGCGGCCATCCGGTCGTTCTCGTCCAGCATGTCCGAACGCTCAACTTGTTCGCCCATGATGAAGCGCGTATCGCCGTTGTCGACGATCTGCACGCGGCGCAACATCTGACGAACAATCACTTCAATGTGCTTGTCGTTGATCTTCACGCCTTGCAGACGATACACGTCCTGCACTTCGTCCACGATGTAGCGAGCCAGCGCTTCAATACCCTGCAAACGCAGAATGTCGTGCGGATCGGCCGGGCCATCGACAATCATTTCGCCCTTGTTGACGACCTGACCGTCGTGCACCAGCACCTGCTTTTCCTTGGTGATCAGGAACTCATGCTGTTCCCCTTCCACGTCGGTAATAACGAGACGCTGCTTGCCCTTCGTGTCCTTACCAAACGACGTCGTACCCGTGACTTCCGCCAAGATGCCGGCGTCCTTCGGCGAGCGCGCTTCGAACAGTTCGGCCACACGCGGCAGACCACCGGTAATGTCACGCGTTTTCTGCGCTTCAACCGGGATACGTGCCAGCACTTCACCGACCTGCACTTGCTGACCGTCCTTCACGGTGATCAGTGCGCCGACCTGGAAGCCGATCTGCACCGAATGCTCGGTGTTCGGGATCTTGACTTCTTCGCCTTGCGCATCGAGCAACTTCACTTGCGGACGAACGCTCTTCGCCGCTTGCGAACCGCGACGCTTCACGTCGATCACGACGAGCGTTGAAAGCCCCGTCACATCGTCGATCTGCTTCGCAACCGTCACGCCTTCTTCGACGTTTTCGAACTTCACCGTACCGCCCCACTCGGTGATGATCGGACGCGTCAACGGATCCCATTGAGCCAGTTGTGCACCAGCCTTGATCTGCGCGCCGTCGAGTTGCAGCAACGTTGCGCCGTATGGGATTTTGTGACGTTCGCGCTCACGACCGAGGTCGTCGGCAATGATCGCCTCGCCCGAACGCGAGATGACGATCTGCTCGCCCTTCGCATTGGTGACGTAACGCATCGTTGCCGTGAAACGCACCGTACCGTTCGACTTGGCTTCCACCGACGAAGCGATAGCCGCACGCGACGCAGCGCCACCGATGTGGAACGTACGCATGGTCAACTGCGTGCCCGGCTCACCGATCGACTGAGCAGCGATAACACCCACCGCTTCGCCGACGTTCACGCGCGAGCCACGACCCAGGTCGCGGCCGTAGCACGAAGCGCACAGGCCGTAACGCGTTTCGCAGGTCAACGGCGTGCGCACGCGCACTTCGTCAATACCCAGGCGTTCGATTTCGTCGACCATGTCTTCGTCAAGCAACGTGCCCGATTCGTACAGCGTTTCCTGCGATTCCGGATTGACGACGTCCGCCACCGTCACGCGGCCGAGAATCCGGTCACGCAAGGCTTCGACAACTTCACCGCCTTCAACCAACGCCTTCATTGCAACGCCGTTCGTTGTGCCGCAATCGTCTTCGACCACGACCAGATCCTGCGTCACGTCAACGAGACGACGCGTCAGGTAACCCGAGTTCGCCGTCTTCAACGCCGTATCGGCCAAGCCTTTACGTGCACCGTGCGTCGAGATGAAGTACTGCAACACGTTCAGGCCTTCACGGAAGTTCGCCGTGATAGGCGTCTCAATGATCGAGCCATCCGGCTTCGCCATCAGGCCCCGCATACCGGCCAACTGACGAATCTGAACAGCGGATCCACGAGCGCCCGAGTCGGCCATCATGTAGATCGAGTTGAACGATTCCTGCTTCGTCTGATTGCCATCGCGGTCGACCACGGGCTCCGTAGCCAACTGCTCCATCATCGCCTTGCCGACCGCTTCCGACGTTGCCGACCAGATGTCGACCACGTTGTTGTAGCGCTCTTGCGAAGTGACCAGACCCGACATGTACTGACGGTCGTATTCCTTCACCTTCTTGGCTGCATCGCCGACGATCTGTTCTTTTTGCGGCGGCACGAGCATGTCGTCGACGCAAATCGAAATACCGGCGCGCGTAGCCAGACGGAAACCCATCTGCATCAGCTGGTCGGCGAAGATCACCGTTTCGCGCAGACCGCACTTGCGGAATGCCGTGTTGATCAGGCGCGAAATTTCCTTCTTCTTCAGCGGACGGTTCAGCACCGAGAACGGCAGTCCTGGCGGCAGAATTTCCGACAGAATAGAACGGCCAACCGTGGTTGCGTACAGCGTGATCTTCGGCACGAACTTCGGTGCGCCTTCGCTTTGATCCGGGTTGTGAATGTTTTCCGTAATCCGGACATTCACCCGCGACGCCAGCTCGACTTCCTTGTTTTCGTACGCGCGGATCGCTTCCGACACGCCCGTGAACGTCATGCCTTCGCCCTTGCCATTCACCGCTTCACGCGATGCGTAGTAAAGACCCAGCACAATATCCTGCGACGGCACGATCGACGGATCGCCGTTGGCCGGGAACAGGACGTTGTTCGACGCCAGCATCAGCGTACGCGCTTCCATCTGCGCTTCCAGCGACAGCGGCACGTGAACGGCCATCTGGTCACCGTCGAAGTCGGCGTTGAACGCCGCGCAAACGAGCGGATGCAGCTGAATAGCCTTACCTTCGATCAGCACCGGCTCGAAAGCCTGAATGCCAAGACGGTGAAGCGTAGGCGCGCGGTTCAGCATCACCGGATGTTCGCGGATCACTTCTTCCAAAATGTCCCACACCACGGCTGTCTGATTCTCGACTTCCTTCTTCGCAGCCTTGATGGTGGTAGCAACACCCATCACTTCCAGCTTGTTGAAGATGAAAGGCTTGAACAGTTCGAGCGCCATCAACTTCGGCAGACCGCACTGATGCAGCTTGAGCGTCGGGCCCACCACGATCACCGAACGGCCCGAATAGTCAACGCGCTTACCGAGCAAGTTCTGACGGAAACGGCCGCCCTTACCCTTGATCATGTCAGCGAGCGACTTCAGCGGACGCTTGTTCGCGCCGGTCATTGCCTTACCGCGGCGACCGTTGTCGAGCAGCGAATCGACGGCTTCCTGCAGCATCCGCTTTTCATTGCGGACGATGATTTCAGGCGCCTTCAATTCGAGCAGACGCTTCAACCGGTTGTTACGGTTGATCACGCGACGATACAAGTCGTTCAGGTCCGACGTTGCGAAACGGCCACCGTCCAGCGGCACGAGCGGACGCAGTTCCGGCGGCAGCACCGGCAGCACTTCCAGCACCATCCAGTCGGGCTTGATGCCCGAACGCTGGAATGCCTCGAGCACTTTCAGGCGCTTCGCGTACTTCTTGATCTTCGCTTCCGAACCCGTGTTCTTGAGTTCGGTGCGCAGCACTTCGACCTGTTCGTCGATATTGATCGCGCGCAGCAGTTCACGCACGCCTTCCGCGCCCATCTCGGCACGGAATTCGTCGCCGTATTCTTCGACCTTATTGTAGTAATCCTCTTCCGTCATGATCTGCCGCGCTTTCAGCGGCGTCATGCCCGGTTCGATCACTACGTATGCTTCGAAATACAGCACGCGTTCGATGTCGCGCAGCGTCATGTCGAGCACCATGCCCAGACGCGACGGCAGCGACTTCAAGAACCAGATGTGCGCAACCGGCGAGGCCAGTTCAATGTGGCCCATCCGTTCGCGACGCACCTTGGCGAGCGTGACTTCAACGCCGCACTTTTCGCAGATCACGCCGCGGTGCTTCAGGCGCTTGTACTTGCCGCACAGGCACTCGTAGTCCTTGATGGGCCCGAAAATCTTGGCGCAGAACAGGCCATCGCGTTCCGGCTTGAAGGTCCGGTAGTTGATGGTTTCAGGCTTCTTCACTTCGCCGAAGGACCACGAACGGATCTTGTCCGGCGAGGCCAGACCGATCTTGATCGCGTCAAAAACTTCAGGTTGTTGGACTTGCTTGAATAGATCGAGCAGAGCTTTCATTGCGTCTCTCCAGTAGTCCGATTAGTTCCGGTCCAGGTCGATGTCGATACCGAGCGACCGGATTTCCTTCACCAACACATTGAACGACTCAGGCATGCCGGCGTCGATCACGTGGTCACCCTTGACCAGGTTTTCATACACTTTGGTACGACCCGCCACGTCATCCGACTTAACAGTCAGCATTTCTTGCAGCACGTACGAAGCGCCATATGCTTCGAGCGCCCACACTTCCATCTCACCGAAACGCTGGCCACCGAACTGCGCCTTACCACCCAGCGGCTGCTGCGTGACGAGCGAGTACGGTCCGGTCGAACGGGCGTGCATCTTGTCGTCGACCAAGTGATGCAGTTTCAGGTAATGCATGTAGCCCACCGTGACCGTCCGTTCGAACGGTTCACCCGTGCGGCCGTCGCTCAACTGCACCTGATTCTTCGACTTCGTCATGCCCAATTGCTTCGCGATGTCGTCAGGGAATGCCAGGTCCAGTGCACGTTCCATTTCGCCTTCCGTCGCGCCGTCGAACACCGGCGTTGCAAAAGGAACACCTTCGCGCAGGTTCTTCGCCAGTTCGACGATTTCGTCGTCGGTGAAGTTTTCCAGCTCTTCCTTGCGGCCCGATTCGTTGTAGATCTTGGTCAGGAAAATGCGCAGCTCTTCAATCTTCGTCTGACGCTGCAGCATTTCGCCGATACGCCATCCCAGACCCTTCGCGGCCCAGCCCAGATGCACTTCGAGAATCTGACCCACGTTCATCCGCGACGGCACGCCGAGCGGATTCAGCACAACGTCAGCAGGACGGCCATCGGCCATGTACGGCATGTCTTCGATCGGCACGATCTTCGACACAACACCCTTGTTACCGTGACGGCCGGCCATCTTGTCGCCCGGTTGCAGACGACGCTTAACAGCCAGGTACACCTTGACCATCTTCAGCACGCCCGGCGGCAGTTCGTCGCCTTGCGTCAGCTTCTTGCGCTTTTCTTCGAACGCCAGATCGAACTGGTGACGCTTTTGTTCGATGGAATCCTTGATGGCTTCGAGCTGTGCCGCTGCTTCTTCGTCCGCCAAGCGGATGTCGAACCAGTGGTAGTGATCCAGATCTTCCAGGTACGGCAGGTCGATCTTCGTGCCCTTCGCCAGCTTCTTCGGACCGCCGTTTGCGACCTTGCCGTTGAGCATACGGGCGAGACGCGAGAACGCGTCGCCTTCCACAATGCGCAACTGGTCGTTCAAGTCCAGGCGATAACGCTTCAGTTCGTCATCAATAATCTGCTGTGCACGCTTGTCACGCGTAATGCCTTCGCGCGTGAACACTTGCACGTCGATCACCGTGCCGCTCATGCCCGACGGCACGCGCAGCGACGTATCCTTCACGTCCGACGCCTTCTCGCCGAAAATGGCGCGCAGCAGCTTTTCTTCCGGCGTCAGCTGGGTTTCGCCCTTCGGCGTGACCTTGCCGACCAGCACGTCGCCCGCTTCAACTTCAGCGCCGATGTACACAATGCCCGACTCATCGAGACGGCCAAGTTGCACTTCAGCCAGGTTCGAGATGTCGCGCGTGATTTCTTCCGGTCCGAGCTTCGTGTCGCGTGCAACCACATTCAGTTCTTCGATGTGGATCGACGTGTAACGATCTTCAGCAACCACCTTCTCCGAGATCAAGATCGAATCTTCGAAGTTGTAGCCGTTCCACGGCATGAACGCGACGAGCATGTTCTGGCCAAGCGCGAGCTCGCCCAGATCGGTCGATGCGCCATCGGCCACCACGTCGCCACGGCCAACCTTGTCGCCGACCTTCACGATCGGGCGCTGGTTGATGTTCGTGTTCTGGTTCGAACGCGTGTACTTGATCAGGTTGTAGATGTCGACACCGACTTCGCCGGCAACCGCTTCATCGTCGTTCACGCGAATCACGATACGGCCAGCATCGACGTAATCCACGATACCGCCGCGTTCCGCCTGAACCGTCGTACCCGAGTCAACCGCCACCGTACGTTCAATACCCGTACCGACCACGGCCTTTTCAGGACGCAGGCAAGGCACGGCCTGACGCTGCATGTTCGAGCCCATCAATGCGCGGTTCGCGTCATCGTGTTCAAGGAACGGAATCAGCGAAGCAGCCACGGACACGATCTGCGACGGCGCCACGTCCATGTACTGGATGCGGTCCGGCGTGACCATCAGCGTTTCGCCCGCTTCACGCGACGAAACCAGCTCGTCGGTCAGCGTGCCGCCTTCGCCCAGCGACGCGTTCGCCTGAGCGATCACGTAGCGGCCTTCTTCAATGGCCGACAGATAGTCGATCTGATCCGTCACCTTGCTGTCGACCACTTTCCGATACGGCGTCTCGAGGAAACCGTATTCGTTCAAGTGCGCGTACAGCGCCAGCGAGTTGATCAGCCCGATGTTCGGACCTTCCGGCGTTTCAATCGGGCACACACGGCCGTAGTGGGTCGGGTGCACGTCGCGGACTTCAAAGCCTGCGCGTTCACGCGTCAAACCGCCCGGTCCAAGAGCCGATACACGGCGCTTGTGGGTGATTTCCGACAGCGGATTCGTCTGGTCCATAAACTGCGACAACTGCGACGAACCGAAGAACTCGCGAATGGCCGACGAAATCGGCTTCGAGTTGATCAGGTCGTGCGGCATCAGGTTTTCGCTTTCAGCCTGACCCAGACGTTCCTTCACAGCCCGTTCCACGCGCACGAGGCCTGCGCGGAACTGGTTCTCAGCCAACTCACCTACGCAACGCACACGACGATTGCCCAAGTGATCGATGTCATCAACTTCGCCCTTGCCGTTACGCAGCTCGACCAAAATCTTGATGGTCGCGAGGATGTCGTCGTCTTCCAGCGTCATCTTGCCAATGATCTCGTCGCGGCCCACGCGACGATTGAACTTCATACGACCCACCTTCGACAGGTCGTATGCGTCTTCGCTGTAGAACAGACGATTGAACAGCGCTTCAACCGCTTCTTCCGTCGGCGGTTCGCCCGGACGCATCATGCGATAGATCGCGATACGTGCAGCCATGCGGTCAGCGGTTTCGTCGATACGCAGCGTCGACGAAATGTACGGACCTTGATCCAGATCGTTCGTGTACAGCGTCTGGATGTCCTTGACCTTCGACTCGCGCAGCTTCTCGAGCACCATTTCGGTGATCTCGTCGTTGGCGTTCGCGATCACTTCACCCGTTTCGCCGTCGACTACATTCTTTGCCAGCACACGGCCGAGCAAATAGTCTTCCGGTACCGAGATGAACTTCGTCTTTGCCGCTTCGAGGTCACGAATGTGCTTCGCGTTGATCCGCTTGTCCTTCTGGACGATGACAGCGCCTTCGCGATCCTGGATGTCAAAGCGCGCGACTTCACCGCGCAGACGCTCCGGCACGAATTCCATTTGTGCGCCTTCGCCCATCAACGCGAAGTTATCGAATACGAAGAAGTTCGCGAGGATCTGTTCCGGCGTTAGGCCAATGGCCTTCAGCAGGATGGTCACAGGCATTTTCCGGCGACGGTCGACGCGGAAATACAGCACGTCCTTCGGGTCGAATTCGAAGTCGAGCCACGAACCACGGTAAGGGATGATACGCGCCGAGAAAAGCAGCTTGCCCGAGCTGTGCGTCTTGCCCTTGTCGTGCTCGAAGAACACGCCAGGCGAACGGTGCAGCTGGGACACGATCACCCGTTCCGTACCGTTGATGACGAACGAACCAGTCGGCGTCATGAGCGGCATTTCGCCCATGTAGACTTCCTGTTCCTTCACTTCCTTGACGACCGGCTTGCTCGGCGATTCCTTGTCGAGCAGCACCAGGCGCACCTTGGCGCGCAAGGCGGAGCAATACGTCAGGCCGCGCTGCTGGCATTCCTTGATGTTGAATGCCGGCGGCGAAAGCATGTAGCTGACGAATTCGAGACGCGCAAAACCGTTGTGCGAAACGATCGGGAAGACCGATGAAAATGCTGCTTGCAGCCCTTCTGCCTTGCGCTGAGTCCCGATGGTCTCGGCTTGCAGAAATGTGCTGAATGATTCAAGCTGGGTTGCCAGCAAGAAGGGAACTTGGTGAACGATGGGGCGTTTCGCAAAACTCTTGCGAATACGCTTCTTCTCGGTGAAGGAATATTGCATACGATCTCCGAATCACGGCGGGCGTTGCCGAGGCGGGATACCTCGATGACACGACCCGGTGTTCACCGACTGAGACTCGTCATACACCCAGGGAGGGGCGAACGAGCCTAGAAGCTTGGTGGTTGGCCGCTACCAACCGCTGGCTGACGGCAGCGGATGCCTATGTTTCCCGCTACCCGACCAAACTTGCCTTCTGCAGTCGCTTCAGAAGACAAAGAAAAGAATCGGCAATATTGTCCAGCCGATGTTTTTCTTTGGCTTCTATACGGTTCTTGTTGCCGAAACCGGCGACTCAAAACATTGTTCCCACAAAGCAGAAAAAGGCCGGCGGTCATAGACCGCCAGCCTTAGCAAAGCGCAGTGAAACTTACTTGATTTCAGCCTTCGCGCCTGCTTCTTCCAGCTTCTTCTTCGCTTCTTCAGCAGCAGCCTTCGGTACCGATTCCTTAACAGGCTTCGGTGCACCGTCAACCAGGTCCTTCGCTTCCTTCAGGCCGAGACCCGTCAGTTCGCGAACAGCCTTAATCACCGACACCTTGTTTGCGCCGATTTCGACCAGGTTCACCGTGAACTCGGTCTGCTCTTCAACAACAGCGGCAGCACCAGCGGGGCCAGCAACTGCAACTGCTGCTGCCGACACGCCAAACTTTTCTTCGAACGCCTTGACCAGCTCGTTCAATTCCAGAACCGACATCGAGCTTACTGCTTCGAGGATGTCATCTTTTGCGATTGCCATTTGAAATACTCCTAAATTGAATTCGGATACAGCCAGCGATCTTGTAAGCCTAACCAGGCAACCAAGCGCAGTACGTTACGCAGCAACTTCCGGCTCAGCTTCAGCCGGAGCTTCAGCGCCGCCACCCTTTTGCGCAGCGAGCGCGGCCAGAGCGCGCGCGAAGCCGGCAACAGGAGCTTGCATGACGTACAGCAGCTTGGAGAGCAGTTCTTCGCGGCTCGGGATGTTGGCGAGTGCTTGCACAGCCGCCTTGTCCATCACGTTGCCTTCGTAGGAACCAGCCTTGATGATCAACTTGTCATTGGTTTTGCCGAAGTCATTAACAACCTTGGCAGCAGCAATTGCATCTTCAGAGATGCCGTAGATCAGAGGACCGGTCATCTGCTCGGCCAGCGGAGCGAACGGCGTACCTTCCACGGCGCGACGCGCCAACGTGTTTTTCAACACGCGGAGATACACTTGTTGCTCGCGAGCCTTTGCGCGCAGCTTGGTCAGATCGCCAACCGCAATTCCACGATACTCAGCGAGCACCATCGTCTGAGCCTTCGCGACTTGCGCGGCGACTTCAGCGACAACTGCCTGCTTGTCTTCTTTGTTCAGTGGCACGGTTAAACCTCCAGATTCGATGCGCCAACTTAGCGCACCTCGTTCAACAACGGCGTCCGACCTGTCAGGAGTATTTCGACCGGCTGGTGCGCACCTCACGGCGCGCGACAACCGACTTCAACCACACCAAAACTGTTCCGGGTTCGCCATCTGCGTTGGCTTACATTAAGGTCGCGCCCAACTGCTGCGCTTCCGCCAACGGTCTTTGACAACCGGTTGCTTGCTAACTACAGCTCACAACCGCCCAAAGCCCTTAACCCACGCTCACGCGAAATCGCGCGAGCGTGGACATGATTCTTTACTGCGAGAGCGTGGAGTGATCTACGCGCACGCCAACACCCATGGTGCTCGACAATGCGATCTTGCGCAGATACACGCCCTTGCTGGTCGCCGGCTTAGCCTTTTGAAGGGCGTCCACCAGTGCCGACAGATTCTTGCGCAACGACGCCGGCTCAAACGAAGCACGGCCGATGGTTGCGTGGATGATCCCGCCCTTGTCGACGCGGAACTGAACCTGACCAGCCTTTGCGTTGCGAACAGCTTGAGCAACATCAGCCGTAACCGTACCGACCTTCGGGTTCGGCATCAGGCCGCGCGGGCCGAGAATCTGCCCGAGCGTACCGACGACGCGCATTGTGTCCGGCGAAGCGATCACAACGTCGAAGTTCAGGTTACCTGCCTTGACTTGTTCAGCCAGGTCTTCCATACCGACGATTTCTGCGCCGGCTGCACGAGCCTGCTCAGCCTTTTCGCCTTGCGCAAACACAGCAACGCGAACCGACTTGCCGGTACCTGCGGGCAACACGACCGAACCGCGAACCACTTGGTCCGACTTCTTCGCGTCGATGCCGAGCTGCACAGCCACGTCGATGGATTCATCGAACTTGGCGCTTGCGCATTCCTTGACCAACGAAAGAGCGTCGTCGACGGGGTACAGCTTCATGCGATCGACCTTGGAGGCGAACGCTTTAAGACGCTTAGAAAGCTTAGCCATTTACACGCCCTCCACGGTGATGCCCATCGAACGGGCGCTGCCCGCGATCGTACGAACCGCTGCGTCCAGATTCGCTGCCGTCAAATCAGGCATCTTGGTCTTCGCGATTTCTTCAGCTTGAGCGCGCGTGATATTGCCGACCTTGTCAGCATTCGGCTTCGGCGAACCCTTCTGAATACCTGCTGCCTTCTTGATCAGAACGGTAGCGGGCGGGGTCTTCATGATGAACGTGAAGCTCTTGTCCGCGAATGCCGTAATAACCACCGGCACCGGCAGACCCGGCTCCATCGCTTGAGTCTGCGCGTTAAACGCCTTGCAGAACTCCATGATGTTCAGGCCGCGCTGGCCCAGTGCCGGACCAACCGGCGGCGACGGATTGGCTTTACCTGCAGGAATCTGCAGTTTGATAAAGCCGATGATTTTCTTTGCCATGTTGAAAACCTCTGCAGAACGCGTTAGCGTTCGGTGAGTGATAACGCGCGCTCGCCAAAACGGCTACTGACGCTCCTCAACAGCCATAACGCGGGCTGTAAGCGCGAACCGCGCTACGAAGTTGACACCTCGAGCGCGGCGAAAAACGAATGCTTTTTAAACCTTCTCGACCTGGCCAAATTCCAGTTCTACCGGGGTCGAGCGTCCAAAAATGGTGACAGAAACGCGGACGCGCGACTTCTCGTAGTTCACTTCCTCAACGTTGCCGTTGAAATCCGTGAACGGACCGTCTTTGACCCGCACCATTTCGCCCACTTCGAAGAGCGTTTTCGGACGCGGTTTTTCCACGCCTTCCTGCATCTGCGACATGATCTTTTCCACTTCACGCGGAGAGATCGGGCTCGGACGATTACGCGCCCCGCCAACGAAGCCGGTCACCTTTGCGGTATTTTTTACCAGATGCCAGGTTTCGTCCGTCATTTCCATCTCGACGAGCACATAGCCCGGAAAGAAACGACGCTCTGTTACAGACTTGTGACCACCCTTCACTTCCACGACTTCTTCAGTCGGGACGAGGATCTGACCAAATTGGTCTTGCATGCCGGCGCGGTCGATGCGCTCCTGAAGCGCACGTTGCACGCTCTTCTCCATACCGGAGTAGGCGTGCACGACATACCAACGTTTTCCGCTCGGTGATGCTGGTGCTTCGCTCATATCATCTCCAACCCAGAATTACCGAGAATATCACCCACTCAATTGACTTATCGCTAAGCCACAAGAAGATTGCCATGATCAGCACAAATGCGAAGACCACCAGCGTGGTTTGCGTGGCTTCCTTACGTGTCGGCCACACCACCTTGCGGACTTCTTTGTACGAATCTTTGGCAAAGGCGATAAAGCCCTTTCCCGGTGCGGAGAGAAGACCGACCGCAACACCCGCGATCAAACCAACAGCCAGCGCGGCGCCGCGTACGTACCACTCCTGGCCACCCAGCCAGAAGAAACCTACGAACCCGGCCAAGACCAACAATACGCCCGCGGTCAACATCAACTTGTCGCCGGAAGTATTTACAGTTTCGACGGAAGGATTCGCCATAACACCTTAAGCAGCGCCCGCAGACGCAAGATTGTGGCAGGGGCAGAGGGAATCGAACCCCCAACCTTCGGTTTTGGAGACCGACGCTCTGCCAGTTGAGCTATACCCCTAAACCATTTTGGGGTCGGCGATTTCGCCAACCCCGAAAACTACAGACTATCGAGCAATTTCTGGCTTTGCTCGATTTACTCGAGAACCTTGGCGACGACACCAGCGCCGACGGTACGACCGCCTTCACGGATAGCGAAGCGCAGACCTTCTTCCATCGCGATCGGAGCGATCAGCTTCACCGTGATCGACACGTTGTCGCCCGGCATGACCATTTCCTTGTCCTTCGGCAACTCGATCGAACCCGTTACGTCCGTGGTACGGAAGTAGAACTGCGGGCGATAGTTGTTGAAGAACGGCGTGTGACGACCGCCTTCGTCCTTGCTCAACACATACACTTCAGCCGTGAAGTGCGTGTGCGGCGTGATCGAACCCGGCTTGGCCAGAACTTGACCGCGCTCCACGTCTTCACGCTTCGTGCCGCGCAACAGAATACCCACGTTGTCGCCCGCTTGACCTTGGTCCAGCAGCTTGCGGAACATTTCCACGCCCGTGCACGTCGTCTTCACCGTCGGCTTGATGCCGATGATTTCGATTTCTTCGCCGACCTTCACCACGCCGCGCTCGATACGACCCGTCACCACCGTGCCGCGACCCGAGATCGAGAACACGTCTTCCACCGGCATCAGGAACGAACCGTCAATCGCGCGCTCCGGCGTCGGGATGTACGTGTCCAGTGCGTCGGCCAGGTTCATGATCGCCACTTCGCCCAGCTCGCCCGTGTCGCCTTCCAGCGCCAGTTTGGCCGAACCCTTGATGATCGGCGTGTCGTCGCCCGGGAAGTCGTACTTCGACAGAAGCTCACGCACTTCCATTTCAACCAGTTCCAGCAACTCGGCGTCGTCCACCATGTCGCACTTGTTCAGGAACACGATGATGTACGGCACGCCAACCTGGCGAGCCAACAGGATGTGCTCACGCGTTTGCGGCATCGGGCCGTCAGCCGCCGAACACACCAGGATTGCGCCGTCCATCTGCGCTGCACCCGTAATCATGTTCTTCACATAGTCGGCGTGTCCCGGGCAGTCAACGTGCGCGTAGTGACGCGCTGCCGTTTCGTACTCGACGTGAGCCGTGTTGATCGTAATGCCACGCGCCTTTTCTTCCGGCGCTGCATCGATCTGGTCATACGCCTTCGCTTCGCCGCCGAACTTCTTCGACAACACCGTCGCGATTGCTGCCGTCAGCGTGGTCTTGCCATGGTCGACGTGACCAATCGTGCCTACGTTGACGTGCGGCTTGGTCCGTTCGAATTTACCTTTTGCCAT
>NZ_JBLKRU010000024.1:0-112677 GCF_047608185.1 Caballeronia eucalypticola | reverse complement strand
GTGAAAGGCACCTCGGCTTGTCCACAGGCAAGCTCGGTGGATAAGCCTGCACCTGCGCATAACATCGTTCAAAAAACCATACCTGAACTACGAAACCACCCATAAATTCCGCCGACCAAGCAAAAATTAAGTGTCCACAGCGTGCAGTTTATTTCATTGGTACCCCAAAAGCACGGTGCTCGCCAGAGCCACGGATGTGTGAAACCCTCCTTCTCGCGAATCCTGACAGTAAAACGCTTCGCCCCGTACGCTCTCGGGCAAGCACCAGTGCCCCACAAACCCGCACGGCCTCACGCGCTTTTATGGGTGCGGTTCTTCGCGGGTTAGCTCGTCGGTTCGCGCTGTTATTTCGGGTGTAAGGCCTTACACGTTCTGCAGCACCGTTTTTCGACGGGTTTTCAAATGGTTCGGCATGCATACAAATTTGGAGGTTGGTTTTCCGCGGATAGCGCGGGGCGCTCCTTGGGCGGGTTCAGTCGTTAGTGCTTGCCCGAGAGCGTACGGGGCGAAGCGTTTTACTGTCAGGATTCGCGAGAAGGAGGGGTTCAAACATCCTAAGCTCTGGCGAGCACCGTGCTTTTGGGGCACCTATGAAATGGAACTGCACGCTGTGGACACTTAGGGTAGAGCGGTGAAAGCGTTTTCTTTGCTTCGTTTCTTTTTCGCTTTGGAAAAAGAAATGACGCGCTGCCACGCGCAGTGGCTAATAGTGATAAAGAAAACATCCAACACTAAACTCGCGAAGACCTGGAAAGCAGCAACCGGCATTGAACCAGAACCGCTAACGCGGAACCCGTGCAACCCGGCATCGACTCCGACCGCTAACCCCAGAACCTGGCAACCGGCACTAACCCTGACCAACTCACGTCATCCTCAACAATCGCATCCTTATCTTCTTCATAGCGACCCCGATCTCATCCACCCCGATCCCGCCATACCCGAAAATCAACCCTTCGTGCGTTGGCCGATTCATATAGAACCCAGAGATCCCATACAACCCAATAGACGGATCAAGCACACCACCGGTCAGATGCTTTTCCTTCAACGCCCCCTTCAACCTAGCAGTCATATGAATTCCCGCTGCGGGAATCCGCGGCTCGAACCATTCAGCAAGTTCGTTCTGCAGCGACGAAACAAGCATCCTCCGACGATCCTTGTAGTGTTGGTGCATACGTCGCAAATGCTTGGCAAAATCGCCATCCAGCATGAACTTGGCTAGCGCCGCCTGCGTCATCGAGCAGCTATGCCAGTCACTAATCTGCTTGGCTTTCTGTACGGCTTCATGCAACGACGCCGGCGGCGCCACATAACCCACCCGCAACTCGGGAAATTTCGAAAATGTGCCGACATAAGCGCCGCCACCCGCCTCGATAAATCTATCTTGACAGTATCTGACATGTCAAATAATATGCGGTTCATCAACGGAGACAGCGATGAACCATTACAGCAAGCAAAATTTTCGGCTGACTGAAAGTATCGGTTTCTTGATCGCCAAGGCGCGCAACATCATGACAGTCGAGATGGATGCAGTCCTGAAGCACCTGGATATCTCCAGCCAGCAGATGGGTATCCTGATGTCGCTCAAAACCGGTTCGGCTGCAACGCCATTTGAGTTGTCGAAGGCGCTGGGAATTGATACCGGGCTGATGACGCGCATGTTGGACAAGCTGGAAACGAAAGACCTGTTGAAACGCTCGCGCAGCCTTGAAGATCGCCGGGTGGTAAACCTGGCGCTGACGAAAAAGGGCGAGGCTGTGGCGGGCCAGATTCCGAGCGTCGCACCGGATGTGCTTAACGCGCACCTGAAGAATTTCAGCAAGACCGAGTTCGAAGAACTGAACCGCCTGCTTCGTAAATTTATCGATGAGTAGGTTAGCTGATTAAAATAAGCTGAACAAACGAGTCGCGAATAAACCGGCCGTTTTTTTGTCCAATTATCTGACAGGTCAGAAAATGCAATCACAATCAAATCAGAAGTTGATCGGTTCGCGCGTGTTGAGGGCGAGCGTATCGGTGATGCTTGCCGCGGTGCTGTCGGCGTGCGCGAACTACGCGGGCATTCACAGCGACCAGCAGATGTCCCAGCCTCAATCGTACGAGACGACACAAAGCATCCCGGCAGAGAGCGGTCATTGGCCGGCAGCGGGTTGGGCCGATCAATTCGGTGACGCCCAGTTGAAAGGGTTGATTGCCGAAGCATTGAAGAACAGTCCGTCCCTCGATCAGGCGCGTGCCCGGGTTGCGTCGGCCAATGCCTATAGTGAAACGGCGAGGGCCGATACCATGCCGAAAGTAGGCGCGGACTATTCGATGACCCGCCAGCAATATTCGGCCACCGCGCTCGTGCCGCCGCCTTACGCGGGTTCGTGGCAAACCGAAAACAAGCTGCTGGCGTCGGCTTCGTATGACCTCGATCTGTGGGGCAAGAACCGGGAAGCGTTGAAGGCGGCGGTGTCGCAAACGCAGGCAAGTGAAGCGGATGCAGAGGTCGTGAAGCTGACGCTGACTGCGTCGATTGCCCGCGCTTATAACCAGCTTGCACGGCTTTACGATCAGCGCGATATCGCCGTCAAGGAAGTTGCACAGCGCGATCAGATCGAACGCATTGCGGCGGGCCGGATTGCGACCGGACTGGACACCGAAGTGGAGCGCAAGACGGCGCAGGCAAACGTCGCGACCAGTCACGCATCCCTGACCGCGCTCGACGGCCAGATTCTCACGACGCGCTATCAGATCGCCGCGTTGCTGGGCGCTGGACCGGATCGCGGCTTGACGATCCAACGCCCGGCGCTTGGCGTAGGAGATCAGGTGCTGCTCCCCGACAACTTGCCCGCCGATCTCGTCAGCCGTCGTCCGGACCTGGTGGCCGCGCGCTGGCGTGTGGACGCCCTCACACATGATGTGAAGGAAGCGAAGGCTGAGTTCTATCCGGACATCAACCTGGGTGCATCGCTTGGCCTGGACGCATTCGGCTTTGGCCGCTTGCTGACAGCCGCGAGCCGGACCGCAACGGCAGGTCCGGCGATCCACCTGCCCATCTTCGATGCCGGCGCATTGCGCGCCCAACTCAAAGGCCGTTACGCCGATTTCGATTACGCGGTAGCGGCTTATAACCAGACGCTCGTCACCGCGCTGAGCGACGTCGCGACGCAACTCGCGCAGATCCGCTCGACGGATGCGCAACTCGTCGATGCAGAAACCGCGCAGGACGCCGCGCATCGTGCCGATGAACTCGCGATCGTCCAGTACAAGGGCGGCCTCACGAATCAACTGACCGTGCTCAACGCTGACATGAACGCGTTGTCGGCGGACCAGGCTGTCGTCGATCTGAAGATGAACCGTCGTGACCAGCAGATCGCGCTCGCCGCAGCACTCGGCGGCGGCTACACCGACACCAGCGCCTCATCGTCATCACAAACTGTTGCCGCGCGCTGAGCCGGCATTCAACGGACCCATCAGGAGAAATTGCAATGAGCGACACCATCCAGTCCGACCGCGTGGCGGCGGATTCAAACAAAATGGTCAAGGGCCCCGTGCCGCAAGAGGCCGCCCCGCGTACGAAACGCAAGCTGCTGCTTTCCCTGCTCGGTGCAGCAATCGTCATCTCGGCCGCTGCCTACGGCGCGTATTACTACACCGATGCGCGCTTCTACCAGTCAACCGATGACGCCTACGTCAGCGGCAATCTCGTACAACTCACACCGCAAGTCAGTGGCACGGTTGTCGCGGTGAACGCGGACGATACGCAGATCGTCAAGGTCGGCGACCCGGTCGTGACGCTGGACTCGGCCGATGCAAAAGTCGCGCTCGGCAATGCGGAAGCCACGCTCGGGCAGACCGTGCGGCAAGTGAGCAGCCTCTACGTGAACAACGACTTTTATGCGGCGAGCATCGCTCAACGCGAGTCGGATCTCGCCCGCGCCAACTCGGATCTGCAACGTCGTCAGGCGGTGGAGAACACCGGGGCGGTGTCCGCCGAAGACGTGTCGCATGCGCGCGATGCCGTCAAAAGCGCGCAAGCCTCGCTCGATGCCATCCGCCAGCAAGCCGAAGCGAACCACGTCCTCACCGACCGCACTTCCATTGAACAACACCCGAACGTGCAGGCTGCTGCAAGCAAGCTTCGGGATGCTTACTTAAGCTATGCCCGTAATACCTTGCCCGCGCCGGTGACGGGTTATGTCGCGCGCCGGTCGGTGCAAGTCGGGCAGCGTGTTGCGCCCGGTACGCCTCTAATGGCGATCGTGCCGCTCGACCGTGTCTGGGTCGACGCCAACTTCAAGGAAGGGCAACTGCGGCACATGCGCATCGGTCAGCCGGTGACGTTGACGGCCGATGTCTATGATTCGAGCGTCAAGTATCACGGCCGCGTGTTGGGTTTTTCCGCTGGCACGGGCAGCGCGTTTGCCGTGCTGCCCGCACAGAATGCAACGGGCAACTGGATCAAGGTCGTGCAACGCTTGCCGGCGCGCATCCAGCTTGACCCGCGTGAGCTTGAACAGCATCCGCTGCGCATCGGCTTGTCGATGGACGTCGAAGTCGAGACACGCGACGAATCCGGTACGCAACTGGCCGCTGCCACCAACACGTCTTACCGGACCGATGTGTTCGAGCAATACGGCGAGCAGGCCAACGCGGAGATCGCCAAGGTGATCGCCGACAACATGCCGATAGCCCCTCCCAAGACTGTGGCGAAGCGCGATCAAGCCCAATTCCATCGCGCTGGCTAAACAGCATTTTTTAACCTGATATCTGACAAGTCAGATTAAATGTGTCATTGAGAGAAAACATGAATACGTCGTCTCAATCCGGCCCGCCCGCGCCGCTCACTGGCGGGAAACTGGCGCTTGCCACGCTTGCTGTCGCACTTGCCACGTTCATGAACGTGCTGGATTCGTCGATTGCGAATGTGGCTATTCCGACCATCTCGGGCAACCTGGGTGTCTCCGTCGATGAAGGCACGTGGGTCATTACCCTGTTCGCCGCAGCCAACGCCATTTCGATCCCGCTGACCGGTTGGCTTACGCAACGGGTTGGGCAGGTGAAGCTGTTCGTCTGGGCGATCCTGTTGTTCGTGGTGTCTTCATGGTTGTGCGGTCTGGCGCCCAACCTTCCCGTGCTGCTTGGCGCGCGGATCCTGCAAGGAGCGGTCGCTGGTCCGCTGATCCCGCTTTCGCAAGCCATCCTGCTCGGTTCATACCCGAAGGAAAAGAGCTCGCACGCGCTGGCGTTGTGGGCCATGACCGCGACGGTAGGCCCGATCGTTGGACCGGCGCTGGGTGGCTGGATCACCGATAGCTACTCGTGGTCCTGGATCTTCTACATCAACATTCCAGTGGGCCTGTTTGCAGCCGGCGTGACGTGGGCGATCTACCGGACGCGCGAAACGCCGGTGAAGCGGATTCCCATCGACAAAGTGGGCCTGATCTCGTTGGTCGCGTGGGTCGGTTCGTTGCAGATCATGCTCGATAAAGGCAAGGACCTCGACTGGTTCACCTCGCCGGTGATTGTCGCGCTGGGGCTATTTGCGTTGATCAGCTTCGTGTTCTTCATGATCTGGGAGTTGACGGAAAAAAATCCGATCATCAATCTGTGGCTCTTCAAGGGACGTAATTTCCTGGGTGGAACCGTCGCGATTTCAGTCGCCTATGCGCTCTTCTTTTCGAACCTCGTGATCTTGCCGACGTGGATGCAGCAGTACCTTAACTATCGTTCAGTCGATGCCGGTCTCGCGACCGCGCCGCTGGGTATCTTCGCCGTGCTGCTTACGCCGGTGATGGCCAAGATCATGCCGAAGAGTGATGCGCGGGTGCTCGCCACCTTGACGTTCGTTGGTTTTGCCGGCGTGTTTTTCATGCGTTCGTTCTACACGACGGGCGTCGATACCTGGACCCTGGTCCTTCCTACCTTGTTGCAAGGCATTCCCACCGCGCTGTTTTTCGTGCCGCTGACGGCGATCATTTTGTCGGGCTTGCCGGCTGACAAAATACCCGCCGCTGCAGGGCTGTCAAACTTCACACGGGTCTTTGCGGGTGCGGTTGGAACGTCCCTCGTGAGCACAGGCTGGAACGACCGGACGATCCTGCATCACGCTCAACTGGCTGAACAAACGAGCGTCAACAATCCGAACTTCGGTGCGAGTATCAATGCGTTGCAGAGCACGCTGGGAGGAAGCGTGTCGCAAGCAATGGCGTTCTTCGAATCGTCGCTCAACGCGCAGGCCGCCATGCTTGGACTCAACGATATCTTCTGGCTTTCGGCAGTCATTTTTATCGCGATCATCCCGCTTATCTGGATCACCAAGCCGAGCAAGGACGGCGCCGCAGCGGCTGCGGGAGCGGGCGGTCACTAGGTTTCAGGTTGCTTAAATAAAGTTAGCAAAAACAACGATAATGATAAAGAGCGTGGAGGCGGCGCGAGAGGTTAGTCCCTTTATAAATGGGATATGCGTCAATTGACACGATCAAAAAACGTAGTCAAAATAACGTTAATAAAATATAGACGCAATCGCTCGCACCTCAAACCTGCGAGCGATTGCCTGCTCGTTCAGGCAGTACCTGAGGATTCGAGTAATGGAGACGTATTACCTTGCCATCGACGTTGGCACGGGTAGCGCCCGCGCTGCCCTGGTCAATACGCATGGCGTCATTGTGAGCATGGCGGCGCGCGAACACGAGCAGATCGTGCCGCGCTACGGCTGGTCCGAACAGCGTCCGGCCGACTGGTGGCTGGGCGTTGCTGCTGCCATTAAAGAGGTCCTTGGCGGCACCCCCCATGCCGCTGAAAACATCGCGGCTATCTGCGCATGTGGCCAGATGCACGGCACGGTTCTCATCGGGCCGGATGGTCAGCTCACCCGCGAAACCGCGCCGCTGTGGAATGACAAACGCACGCTTGCTCAAGTGGCTGCCTTTCGCGCGAATCAACCGGCTGCATCGTATCTGCCGTTGACGGCCAACCCGGCAACACCCGCATGGCCGGGCTTCAAATTGCAATGGCTCAAGCAGAACGAGCCCGACGCATACGCGCGTGCCGCAACGGTGTTCATGCCGAAGGACTACATCAATTTCCGGCTGACAGGCGAGCGCGCCTGGGACTGGAGCGACGCATCCACCAGCTTCCTGATGGACCCTGAAATGCGGTCATGGTCCCAGCCCATGCTCGATCAGCTGGGTCTCGACGGCAGCAAGCTTCCACCTATCCGCTCGCCGCAAGAGATCCTGGGAACGATCACCTCCGAAGCGTCGTACGCAACCGGCTTGCGCGAAGGAACACCCGTGCTGGTCGGCGGGGCCGACTATCCGCTTTCGATGCTCGGCTCAGGCGTATATGGACCCGGTCTCGGCTCGGATATTACCGGCACATCGTCGATCATCACGGTGATCGCAGACACCCCCATGCTGCACCCGGAAGTCTCGAACATGATCTCGGCGGAAGGGCTCTGGGGAAGGTTCATGCTGCTCGATTCTGGCGGCGATGCAGTGCGCTGGGCGCGCCGCGCATTTCACGAAAACACCTTGAGCTACGAGGCCGTTGCACAAAAAGCGGCTGATGCACCCGTCGGTTCCGAAGGGCTTTTCTTCTTGCCTTACCTGACCGGCGAACGGCTTGGCGAGCATTCGAATTCGCGCGCCCAGTTCTTCGGTATCGGGGCGAAGCATGGGACGGCGCATCTGCATCGCGCGGTATTGGAAGGGGTTGCTTTCGGCGTGCGGCGGCACATTGGCGTGATTGAATCGGCGGGCGTGCGCATGGAGCGGCTGGTCGCGGCTAGCGGGGGCGCCAAGGCTTCTCTCTGGCTGGAGATCAAGGCAAGCATGTATCGCACGCCTATCCTCGTGCCTGCGCAGCTCGAATGCGGCGTGATCGGCTGTGCGATTCTTGCCGCGACGGCGCACGGCCAGTTCGCGCGTCTGGGCGATGCAGTCGCGGCCTTCGTTCAGTTCGAACGCGAGGTCCTGCCAGATCCGCGGGCCAGTGATACCTACGATCGGATGATGCCGATCTTCGAGCGGCTCTACACGAGTTCGCAACAGTTCTACGACGACCTGGATCGTCTTGCCGAGGCTCATGCATGAAGGAAGCAATCAAAGCTGTCTTGTGGGACATGGACGGCACGCTCGCCGACAGCGAAGCACTGCATTTGAGCACACTGGTGACGGTGTTGGCACAGCATGGAATAACAGCAGGCGATGAATTACATGCGTCGATATTCGGCAAGACCGGCCGCGAAGTGCACGCGTTCTGCTGCGAGCGTTTTGGTATCGATTTCGACTACGAACCATGGACGATGGCAAGGGCGCGGCACTACGTGTCCGAAGCCCCGAAGATGCAGCCACGACCCGGCGCGCTGAGTGTTTATCACGCAGTGCGCGCAGCGGGAATACGCCAAGCGATTGTGTCGAATTCACCGCGCATGTTGCTTGAAGCGGGGCTTCTCGCGCTCGACTTGCAGGACCCGCAACTGATCTCCATCAGCATTAACGATGTGCGTGCCGGCAAGCCCGATCCCGAGCCCTATCAGCGCGCTGCATGGCTGCTACGCGTGCATCCCGGGGAAGCGATGGTGGTGGAAGACAGTCCGACCGGCGCCCGCGCGGCTATCGCAGCGGGCATGCGGGTACTGGCGTGGCCCGAGCATGAACGTGCTGCGAGTACCTTTCCCGAAGGCGCGAAAATCGTGCACTCCGAATACGAACTCGCCGATGCATTGGGCGTTCAACTTGCGGTACATGCGCGTTGAAGACCCCGGCCAGTACGCAGCGCGATCCGATCAACACCTTCAATAGCGAGGCAACATCATGACAAGCGAACTCAAAGGCGCGGAAATAACTGCTTTCCGTCCCGGTCTCTTCGACGGCAAGACGGTCCTCGTATCGGGCGCAACCAGCGGCATCGGCCTCGCCATCGCGAGAGGTTTCGCAGCGTTAGGCGCGCAGGTGATCGCAACCGGCAGCTCGGCCAGCAAGCTCGAAGGATTGCGCGCGGACGCCGAACTCGAAAACATCCGCTTCGAGCAACTGGATGTCCGCGATAACGACGCCATCAAAAGTTTCGTCGCTACCCTGAGCGTGCTCGACGTGCTGGTGAATGCCGCCGGCGTGGCGCGTCCCGTCGATGAATACAGTGACGATGTCTTTCGCGAGGTGATCGATGTCAACCTCACGGCAGCCATGCGCCTCGCCATGGCCGCCCGTAGCAAGCTCGAGCACGCGCGTGGAGCGATCGTCAACGTGGCGTCGATGCTGAGCTATATCGCCGACGTGGATGTGCCGGCTTATTGCGCCAGCAAGACTGGCATTCTTGGTTTGACGCGTTCATTGGCTCATTCGTTTGGCCCGGCAGGGGTGCGGGTGAATGCGATTGCGCCAGGCTACCATCGCACCGACATGACACGCGCGCTTTGGGAAGTACCGGATAGCGCGGAGAAGATAGCGGCGCGCAGCGCGCTCAAGCGTTGGGGCGAAGTGGACGACCTGGTAGGCGCCACGGTGTTCCTGGCATCGCCGGCGTCGGCGTTCATCACGGGCGTCACGTTGCCCGTGGATGGTGGCTACGTTTCAGGCGTGTAAAACGGAAAAAGCCTTCTCTCTCGCGGAAACCGAAAAGAGAAGGCCACATGCTGCTAAAAAAGCTTAGGAGTACCGTCCTAAACGTTGCAGGACTTTTTAGAACTTGTGCGTGATGCCGACAATCGCTGCCAACTGGTGATTGTTGGACGAGAAGGACGATCCGCTGAAGTCTGCTACAGCCTGCTTGCCCGTCGAATCCACGCCCGATGCGGTTTCGAAGAAGCCGATCGCGTAGAGCGACGTACGCTTGGACAACGAGTAGATGGTGCCCAGGTTGAACTGGTTGTACTTCGCGCTGCCCACGCCATCGGCGCCGCTGTTATGCGTGTAGATGTAGGCGCCGGCCAGCGTTAGGGCCGGGGTCAGCGCGTACTTTACGTTCAGTTCGCCTGAATTGAACGTAGCGGTGCCGCCGTTGTACTTGGTGCCGAAGCTGCCCACTGCATTGACCTGACCGAGGTTCTGGAACTGCGTGTTCGAGTACAGCAGGGCGATCGTTGCCGATCCCAGCACGTACGAACCGCCGGCCGTGATGATCTGCTGCGAACCTGCTGAAGCGTAGCCGCCGTAAATCCGGCTAGGCATGTTGTTGTTCCCACCCGCGGCCGAAGTCGGCGTCGACGAGTTGCCCTGGTTGCCGAACGTGGCGTAATACGGGTCCTTGGTGAAGTTGTAGCTGGCACCCAGCTTGAGCGGGCCATTGACGTACGACACAGCTGCGTCGGTCACTTCGTTGCGCGAGAACTGGCCGGCTTGGCCGCCCAGGCTGTACAGGAGGCCGACCGTCAAGCCGCGGTAATTCGGGCTCGTGTACTTGAGGGCGTTCTGGATACGGTTCGACGTATCGACGTTATCGACGTCGCCTGCGCGCGTGCCGTAGCCGAGGCCGGATGCAGCCCAGTCAGCGCCCGACGCGAACGAAGCAGTAGCGTCGTTACTGGCCGAGTACTGGCGGCCCAGCGTCACCGTACCGTAGGTATCGCTCTTCAGGCCGACGAAGGCCTTGCGGCCGAACTCCAGGCCGCCTTGGCTCAATGCGCCCGTGCCGAGGGTATAACCGTTTTCAATGGTGAAGATTGCCTTGAGGCCGCCGCCCAGGTCTTCAGCGCCCTGCAAACCCCAACGTGACGAGTTGGCGCTGGACAACGCATATTGCTTCGCACCCTTGACGTTGTTGTTAAAGAGAATACCGCCGTCGGCAATGCCGTACAGCGTTACGCTGCTTTGTGCGTGTACGGTGCCGGACAATGCTCCGATAGCAAGGATGGCAGCCGTGGTCTTTTGGATTTTCATTTTGTTGTGCTTCAGTTGGGAAAAGAGGAGACATCCTATTTGATAGGGTCGTAAAGTCCCACCGATGTTTGATTGTTTGGTTATTCCGTTGCTTTCTAAAGCAACATGCTAAAAATTCATATAGCCGAAATAATTAGCATTCCAAACCGTGCAGCATGGGATCGACCCGATCACGAGCAGGCGGTTCGACCTTTATCCATCGATGTGTAAGGTTTTCGAAGGGTAATGAACGTTCGGCTCGACGAACCTTAATGTGGCCCGATTTCAATTGTGTGAAATCATATTTACGTTCGGGCTTACACGGAACATTCAATTCGCATGCGTGTTATTTGAACAACAACTTATTGAAAGACTCGCAATTTCGGTGAGATTCAGGCTTATGTGTCCGCGCAGGCCCTTATCCAGAGCCGTCAGGCGCGGCAAGCGCCTGATGCAAAGACCGGAGAGGCCTTTGTCATTTGATGCAAGCAACGAAAGCTGCCGCCATTAAATAACGCCGGTCGAGCGCATGTCGGCCAAGCGCTTTTTCATGTCCAGCACGGCGAGCGTATGAGCGTCGCCTTTGCGCAGAGCGACGCTTGTTGAAAGGATATCGATAATGACGAGCGCGGCAAGCCGGGACGTGGTCGGCGTATAGACATCTGTATTTTCCAGCGTCTCCGCAATGACCGCGACGTCAGAGAAGCTCACTAGCGGGCTATTAGATCCGGTAATCACAATGACGCTTGCGCCGCGTTCACGGGCGGTCCGCGCGACCTCGATCAGCGAGCGGGTAGAGCCCGTGTTCGAGATGGCCACGACCGCATCGCCGGGCTTGAGCATGGACGCGGCAATGAACTGCTGATGCGAATCCTGATGCGCGACGCATGGCACGCCGAAGAGGGGAAACTTCTGCTGCGCGTCCAGCGCGACAATGCCCGATGCACCGAACCCGAAGAACTCGATACGCTGCGCTTTTGCCAGCAAATCCACTGCGCGCCCAATAGCCGCAAAATCCAGCTTCTTGCGCGCCCAGTCGAGGCTCGTGATGGTGTAGTCGAAGATCTTGGTAGCGATGGTTTCAGGGTCGTCGCCCTTGGCGAGTACCGAGTGCGTGGCAGGGGCGCCGAGCGCGAGGCTCTGCACCATGCGGATCTTGAAGTCCTTGAACCCGCTGCATCCGAGCGTCGAACAAAAACGCAGCACGGTTGGCTCGCTGACCTGCGCGTTGCGCGCAAGCTCAGCCAGGTTGATGTCGGAGATCGAAGCCAGGTTTGCAAGGATGTAGTCGGCCACTTGCCGGCTGCCGCGGCGAAGGCCGGGGCGCGCGCGGTCGATCAGTTCGAGGATGTTGTAATCGGGCACTCGATGTTCCTTCGTTCATTGTGCACGGGGCGCCGCAAGCGGCGCCCCGTGCTGGCGTAAGGCCAGGCTGCCAAGTGTATCGGACGAATTGGACGAATGGGATAAGCCGCTAGCGGCGCCAGAAACGGGCGCCGCGCTGGGACAGGACAGCCGCGACAATGATCACGCCCATCACCACTTGCTGATGGTAACCCGGCACGCTGGCGAGGTTCATGATGTTGCCGATCACACCGAGGATCAGCACGCCCATCAGCGTATTCACGGCGCCGCCTTTACCGCCTGCCAGACTCGCACCGCCGATCACGACCGCTGCAATCACAGTCAGTTCGTCGCCCACGCCGACGGTCGGCGCACCCACTCCGGCACGCGACGTCGAAATGATGCCGGCAAGCGCCGCGAGCAACCCTGAGCTGACATAGGTGCCGAGCACATGCCGCGCAACAGGTACGCCGGAAAGCCGCACGGCTTCTTCGTTCGATCCGATCGCGCGGACTACGCGGCCGGCACGCAGCCGGTTCAGCGCAATGCCGCCCATCACGAATACGATCAGCATGACGAGCGTGGGTCCCGGAACCCCAAAATACGAGTGACGGCCGAAGTCGAGCAACGCCTGGCCGGGATCATCGACGAGGATTGGCGAGCCGTTGGAGACGATCATTGCCACGCCTCGCGCAACGGTCATCATGGCCAGCGTGACAACAAACGGTGTCAGACGGAACCACGCGATCAACGCGCCCGATACAAAGCCGCAAACACCGCCGACCAGGAGCGTGACGAGCAGGGCGACGCTCAGGCCGTACTGAGGAATAAGCATGGCCGACACCACACTGCCCAGCGCCGCAATGGAGCCGACCGACAAGTCGATACCACCGGTCAGCACGACCAGCAGCATGCCGACCGACATGATGCCGACGCCCGCGACCTGACGCGAGATGTTGGACAGATTCGCCACCGAGAAGAAATCGCTCGATACGAACGACGCGGCAATCACGAGCACGATCAGGATCGCAACCGTGTTGAAGCGGCGCGCAACCGACCACCAATGTCTCGCCTGGCCGGACTGGGCCTGATGAGATTTATGACTGACAGCGCTGGGATTCATGATGCGAGTCTCCGTGACTGGTTTATTGAGCAAGCGCTGCCGGCGCTTCGTCCGGCGTACGACGCAAGGAAAGCGAGAGGATCTGCTCTTCGCTGAAATCGGCGGGCTTGAGTTCACCGCGAATCTCGCCTTCGCCCATCACGAGAATGCGGTCGCACAGACCCATCAACTCCTGGTGCTCGGACGAGATCACGAGTACCGCCTTGCCCCGTTCCGCGAGCTGGTTGATCAGCGTATAGATTTCCACCTTGGCGCCCACGTCGACACCGCGTGTGGGTTCGTCGAGGATGATCAGGTCGCCGTCCGCATGAAACCATTTGGCGAGCACGACTTTTTGCTGGTTGCCGCCTGATAACGTGGAGACATCGGCGTCCATCGAACGGGCCTTGATGCGCAGTTGTTCCATCAACTTCTGAACGAACGCGCGCTCGCGGCCGAAGGCCAGAAAGCCACCCGGGCGGCTGACGGATTTAAGCGCTGCGAGCGTGGCGTTGACGCGGATTGGCATCGATAAAACCGCGCCCTGGCCTTTACGATCTTCAGGGACGAAGCCGATGCCGGCCCTGACCGCTGCCATTGGCGAGCGAATCGCCAGCAGCTTTTGTTTCAGTTCGATGGTGCCGGAATCGCGGGTGTCCGCACCGAAGATCAGCCGGGCAACTTCCGTGCGCCCCGAGCCGATCAAACCACCCAGCCCAACGACTTCGCCCGCGCGTAATGTGAACGACACGTTGCGCACCGCATGACCGCGTACGAGGCCGGTGACCTTCAGCACTTCGGCGCCGAGCGTTGCGTGACGCTGCGGAAACAGCACTGAAAGCGGGCGGCCGACCATCTTGCGAATGAGTTCATCCATGTTGAGATCGGCAGGCTTGACGGTGTCCACGCGCTTGCCGTCCTTGAGCACGGTGATGCGGTCGGCAATCGCAAACACCTCTTCCAGCCGATGCGATATATACACGATGCCCACGCCGCGCGAACGCAGGTCGCGCACGATCTCAAGGAGCTTGTTGGCGTCCGACGGCGCGAGCGCGGCAGTGGGTTCGTCCAGCACCAGCAGCTTGACCTGGCGGCTCAGCGCCTTGGCGATTTCAATCACCTGGCATTGTGCGGTGGACAGGCTGCCGACCAGCGCTGAAGGGTCGATGTCAAAGCCAAGGCTCGCGATCAATTCATGCGCGCGCTTGCGCAACGAACGCCACTCGATCACGGCTGGCAACGCGCCAAGAAACACGTTTTCAGCGACCGACAAGTCCGGCGCCAACGCGGTTTCCTGATGAATCACCGCAATGCCTTCTTCCATGGCCGCATGCGGATTTCGCAAGGACATCTCGCGCCCTTCGACCTGGATCGTTCCGGCATCGGGTTGATGGCCGCCGCCGATAATTCGCATCAGCGTCGACTTGCCCGCGCCGTTCTCGCCGACAAGCGCATGGACTTCGCCGCTAAGGACATCGAAGTCGACGTCTTCAATGGCGTGAATGCCGCCGAAGCGCTTGTCAACGCCGGTCAGGGCGATAAACGGAATCATGAAGGTGTCTCCAGAATGCACGCGCACCGGCGAAGCCGGCGCGCGTTGCATGAACCCGCGAATCTTTAGAAGATCGCTTTCGGGTTGTAGAACTTGTCGACGTTGCTCTGGTTGATCACGGCGGAAGGCGTGTATGAGATCTTCGGCACGTTCGTCGATTCACCCTTGGCCGCCTTCATGCCGATGTCCACCGCCGTGCGTGCAACAAGTGCCGGATCGTTCAACGCGGTCGCGCCGTACTTGCCTTGTTTGATCAGGCTGAGCGCTTCCTTCTGGCCGTCGGCGGCTGCAACCAGCGTGATGCCCTGACGGTTCGCGCTTTCGATTGCACGGCGTGCGCCCAGGACCATGCTGTCGTTTTCGCCCAGCACCATGTTGATGTCCTTGTTGGCCACCAGCAAATCTTCCATCGCCTTCAGGCCGCCTTCGTCCGACCAGTTGCCCCAGCCCTGACCGACGATCTGCATGTTGACCTTGCCGGTCTTGGCGAGCTGCGCTTCGACAATCCCTTCGATCACGCCGTCACGCCGTTCCTTGCCGACCGGATTGCCTTTCTCGCCGGAGATCAGCGCGATCTTCAGCGGCTTGTCGCCCATGGTGTCGACGACCCACGAGCCAACCAGCGCACCGTTTTCGCGATTCGACGATTGCACGAGCGTCAGGTAGTTAGCTTTGGGATCGAGCGTACTGTCGATCACGACCACTTTCACGCCGGCAGCCGTTGCAGTGTTGACTGCATTAACGAGGCCTTTGGGATCGGCCGGGTCGATGATCAGTACCTTGATGCCGCGCGTCAACATGTCTTCCACGTCCGAGATCTGCTTGCCCATCTTGCCCTGGGCATCGGCTGTGATGACCTCGGCGCCGTTCTCCGTAGCCCGTGCCTTGGCTGACTCCATTGCAGCCGAGAAATAAGGCGCATTGAGCACCTTCATGGAAATGCCCACTTTCATCTTGTCGGCAGCAAACGCCGGGGCCGTTGCGATTGCGCTGGCCACTGCCAGCGCTACACCACACATCACCTGCTTCACGAACCGCGTCATGTCTCCTCCTGTTGTTAGGGTTTGGCGGTTTTAAAAAACATCAAAACTGTTGAATCAGTGCGGCAACAACTTTCCCGGATTGAGAATATTCAGTGGATCGAGCGCGGCCTTGATTGCACGCATGGCGGCGAGTTCAGCAGGCGTGCGCGACAACGCCAGCACCTTCAGTTTCTTTGTGCCAATGCCGTGTTCCGCCGATACCGAGCCGCCCATTTCACCGGTTACCGCGTACACCACGGCTTGGACCTTTGGCGCGGTATCGCGCGGCCAGCCGGGTTCCTGGACGACGATATGCAGGTTGCCGTCGCCGAGATGTCCGTAGATCAGGATGGTCGCGCCCGGCCAATGTTCGCGAAGCTGCTGTTCGCATCGGCGGGCCGCTTCGCCCACGTCGGCGATCGAGAAGCTGACGTCGAAAGAAACGCGGCCGGGAATCAGCCGTTGATATTCACCGGGCGCATCGCGAATGGCCCAGAACGCGGCGGCATCGGATTCCGACGAAGCGAGCGCGGCATCGCTAAGTAGTCCTTCTTCGAGCATGCCCGAGAGAAAGTCCTCGAACGCGTCGGCCTGACGTTCGGGATCGGCGCCGCTGCTTTCCAGCAACACGTAGAACGCATGTTTTCCTTCAAGCGGTGCGCGCAATTCGGGCAAGCGCGACAGCACGAAATCGTAATAACCCGGCCACATGACTTCGAATGCGGACACGCCGGCGGGCAAGCTTTCCTGCGCGCGGCGCAGTAACGTGGTCACGGCGTCGTAGTCCGGCAGGCCGCACCATGCGGTCGATACGGCGCGTGGTTTCGGCCGCAAGCGCAGCACGGCGCGCGTGATGACGGCCAGCGTTCCTTCGCTGCCGATCAAGAGGTTGCGCAAGTCGTATCCGGTATTGTTCTTGATCATCTTGCGCAAGCCGCCAACGATGCTGCCATCCGCCAGCACGGCTTCTATATCGAGCACCTGGTCGCGCATCATCCCGTACTTGATCACGCGGTTGCCGCCCGCGTTGGTCGCGAGATTGCCGCCGATCGTGCAGCTTCCACGCGCGCCGAGATCAAGCGGAAACATGAAGCCCGCGGCGTCCGCGGCTTCCTGGACGATCTGCAGCGGCGTGCCGGATAGCACGGTCATTGATGCGCTGATCGCGTCGATACTTTCAATCCCGTTCATCAATTCCAGGCTCAACGCCACTTCCCCGCCGAGGAAAGTGGCGCCGCCGGCGAGTCCCGTCAAACCGCCTTGCGTGACAACCGCTTGCCCGTGCTCATGGCAGATCCGCAGCGCAGTGGCGACGTGTTCCGTATTGCGCGGCCGGATCAGCGCAAGCGGCTCCGCACTTGGCATGCGGCTCGAGTCCGAATTCTTCCTCCCGGTGAACTCGTGCGGCAGGCTGACTACCTCTGCTCCAAGCACCTCGCGCAGCGCAATCACAGCGCGCTGGGACCCGTTGAGCGCGGGGGACGATTGTTCGTGCATCGAATCACTCCTGCGGGTTGGCGGGCGGCGCTCTTGATGCGCCGTCACGCCTTGCAATCGAATTTGCGCAGGACACAAGGTTAGCGAACGTTAGTGCGAGTAACGTTGTGTCTGCACATCATGAACGATAGTATAGCTATCATTAAACGAAAAAGCAGTGGTGGCGCTTCGGGGAAAACCCCAATTTTTTGGGTTTTAGTTAAAGTTATCATTATTAAAACTAACGTTTAGCCTTCTGTGAATGTCATTCGATTTCATCAAGGGCGAAGCGACTCGCAAATTCAAGGAGATGGACCCGATGCAATGGCCTGAACCGCGTTCTTTCGATGTCGACTTGGAGACCGGCTTGATGACCGGCACCGATTCGCGTTATCAGAAATTCCTGCGCGACCTGGGCGGCCTGTACGCCGATTCCGCCGCGTTCGACGTGCTCGCAGCCGCTCGCGGCGATGAGGTCGTGTATGAGGTCACCGATCACCGGCCCAACAGCAACCCGGGCGACTTGATTACCGGCGTGACGCGCATGAGTCCGGGTAAAGTGGGCGATGAATTCTTCATGACGCGGGGGCACATACACGCGGCTATCGACCGGCCTGAGTTGTACTTCGGGCTCAAGGGCTTCGGCGTGATGGTGATGGAGTCGCCGAGCGGTGATACGCGTGTGGTCGAGATCAAGGCGAACACGGCTTGTTATGTGCCGCCGCGATGGATTCACCGGTCGGTCAATCTTGGGCAGGAGGACTTCGTGATGCTGTTCTGTTATCCGGCGGATTCGGGTCAGGACTACGCGATCATCGAGCAGTCGAACGGCATGAAACTGCGGATTGTCGATGACGGTGCGGGTTCATGGCGCAGCGTACCTAATCCGCAGTACAAGCCGCGCACGCAGCAGGAAGTCGAAGCCTTGCTAGCACGTGGTGTTGCGGCCGCGGAAGGGGTGCCGCGATGAGCACTTATGAACCCGCCAAGCGGCCCACGTTCTATTTCATAGGCGTGACCACAGCGCAAAGTTCGATCATGCGTGTGTTCCCGGAATGGGCCATGCATCTTGGACTTGGCGATGTGGACATGAAGGGCATTGATTTCCAGCCGCATGCGTCACCTGAAGCCTACCGGGAAGCGGTCGAATTCCTCAAGCATGATCCGCTGTCGCTCGGTGCTTTGGTGACTACGCACAAGATCGATTTGTACGCGGCGTGCAAGGATCTCTTCGATGTCATCGATCCAACCGCGCAGATCATGGGTGAAACGAGTTGCCTCTCGAAGCAGGGCGGAAAATTAATCTGTCATGCCAAGGATTCGATCACGTCGGGTTTCGCGCTCGACGGCTTCCTCCCCAGGGATCATTTCGCCATCACTGGGGCAGAAGTTTTTTCGATCGGTGCGGGCGGGTCGACCATCGCGCTGACCTGGCATCTGATGCAGAAGGAGCGTGGCGCAAACCGGCCTTCCAGGGTCCTTGTGTCGGACCGATCGGCTGGCAGGCTGGAAGAAATCGAACGTATCCATCGTGAGCTGAAATTCGATGTTCCGTGCGAATATATCGTTGCGTCGAGGACGGAAGATAACGACGCCGTCCTGCAGCGTTTGTCGCCGGGTGCGCTGGTGATCAACGCCACCGGACTGGGCAAGGACGCCCCGGGGTCACCGTTGAGTGACGCAGCCGTGTTCCCCGAGCGCGCGGTCGTGTGGGAGTTGAATTATCGTGGCAACCTGGTTTTTCTCGATCAGGCGCGGGCTCAACAAACCGCACGCTCACTTCAGATAGAGGACGGCTGGACCTACTTTATCTATGGCTGGACGCGCGTGATCGCGGAAGTCTTTCACGTCGACATCCCGGTGCGCGGCCCCGGGTTCGACGAGATCAGCCGGATCGCGGCGCAAGCCGGCAAGCCGGCGCCCGCCAAATCCATTTAAGGAACATTGCATGTATCTCGACAAGTTCAAGCTGACCGGCAAGATTGCTGTTGTCACCGGCGCGGCACGCGGCATCGGTCTCGCCACTGCCGAGGCGCTGGCTGAAGCCGGCGCGCTGGTCGTGCTCACGGACATGAATGCTGACTTGCTTGCCAAGGCCGCCGAAACGCTTGCGTCGAAGGGTTATCGTGTGGAGACCGAATTATTCGATGTCACGGACCCCGGCGCTGCCCAGCGAGTCAACGACGCGGTTGTCGCGCGCCACGGCCGCGTGGATGTGCTGGTCAATAACGCGGGCATCGCGATCTCGAATCATCCGGCTGAGACCATGACCGACGAGATCTGGAGCAAGGTCATCGACGTCAATCTCAATGGCGTGTTCTGGGCTTGCCGCGCGTTTGGCAAAGGCATGCTTGAGCGCGGCGCGGGCAGCATTGTGAACGTGGGTTCCATGTCGGGGTTTATCGTCAACCGGCCACAGGAGCAAGCGAACTACAACGCGTCGAAGGCGGCGGTGCATCATCTGACGAAGTCGCTGGCAGCGGAGTGGGGCGCACGCGGCGTGCGGGTGAATGCGGTTGCGCCGACGTATATCGATACCGAGATGAATACCTATGTCTATCAGGACAAGGAAAAATTGCAGCACTGGGTTGGCGGGACGCCGATGAACCGGATGGGACGCGTCGATGAAGTGGCAGCGGTCATTTTATTTCTCGCCAGCGACGCGGCCAGCCTGATGACCGGATCGATCGTGCTGGCCGACGGCGGTTATGTCTGCTGGTGATCCCACGGTTCTTCTTTTGAACAGAGCCGCTGCGACCGGCCGAATCTTTGCGCCGATTCGGCCGTGACCGCAGGGCCTATATAAGCGCCAAGGTCAACGCTGGGGGCCCGGCAATCCCTAGCCCACAAGCCCCTCAAGCAACGCAACCTTAAGCCCGGCTGGCGCGGCTGCAATGCCATTCGCATTCGAGCCTAACGGCGCACCGGCAAGATCAGTTACCTCACCTCCGGCTTCCCTGACCAGCAGCGCGCCCGCCATCCAGTCGTATAAGTCATTACCCGTCTCCCAATACGCATCGAGCCGTCCCGCAGCCACATAAGCCAGTTGCAGCGACGCGGACGCCATCTGCCGCACGACAAATACACGCCTGGACACTGCGCCGAGTAACGCAACCGATCGACGATGCTCATCCTCATCGCCGTATCCAAAAGGCGGTAACGCGGTGGCCACAACCGCACTGCGCAAATCCGACTTTCCCGATACCCGCAAGGGCCCGCCATTAAGCGTGGCACCGCCGGATTCCGGTGCCACGAACAACTCACGCTGCGACGGATCGTAGACGATTGAAAAGACCGGACGCCCTTCGCTAATCAACGCCAGCGAACTCGACCATAACGGCAGTCCCTGAACATAGTGATACGCGCCGTCAATCGGGTCGTAGATCCAATACGGAGCTGCCGAAGTTTCATCGGGGTTATCCGGCTGCGCTTCCGAACTGGACCACCCAATGTCCGGATAATGCTGGCGGAGCGCCGTTCGCATCACCGTGCTTGCCCACGTGCTTGCCTGGGTGACACGATGTATGAGCTGGTTGACCGTTTCGTCCGGTCTGGGTGGCGCAGCCGATGCGGCTAACTGATCCGTAACGCCACGGATCAATGCGGAACAAATATAAGGATCACTAATTATCATGAAATGAAGTCGAAAGGCAAAGGAAGTCTCAGAGGACCAAAAGGAATCGAACAAAACATTCGTCGAAACGTTTGATAGATAATACGAGCACAAGCTCACATCAGCTACTCGCATTCCGGACATGACACCACCGCGCTCCGCCACTCGTCTCAACCCCAGGAAACAACCGGCTCAGCCGCGTTCGAGCCGAACTGTGAGCATCATTCTTGAAGCGGCGGCTCACATTCTTGAGCAGCACGGCTTCGAGGGTTACACGACCAATTCAATTGCCGAACGCGCGGGCGCGAGCATCGGCTCGCTGTATCAGTACTTCCCCGGCAAGGACGCGATCACCATCGCGTTGATCGAGCAGGAATCGGCGCTCTTGCTGGACGCCGTGGTGAAGGCGGCCCGCATGGAAGACTGGGCAGACGCGCTCAGGTCGATGATCCGTGCGGCGACGGAGCATCAACTCACACGTCCGAAACTCGCACGGCTGCTCGATTTCGAGGAGGCCCGGCTGCCGTTCCCGGCCCATGCCGTGCGTGTCGCCAGCACCATTCATGCAGCCATTGTCGAGGTGCTGAAGAAGCGGCCGGAGCGTTCGTCTGAGGACATCGCCGTCCTGGCCTCAGACATCCTCGCGATCACCCGCGCGCTGACCGATTCCGCAGGAGAGCGCGGTGAAACGGACATTGGCGAACTCGAACGCCGGGTGATCCGCGCGGTCTTCGGCTACTTGGAACGATCGTAAAACCTGCGGCGCGCTATCCCTCAGCTTATTTCTCCCGCGCACACTGCGCCAGCCCACATGGCCCCCGCGTGCTTTAAAGACCGGCTTTCCTGTTCACTCCACGTCTCTAAACCCATCCCTGCGCGCGTCTAATATTATGGAATACCATAATATTGAAACACTTGATTTGCGACATTCGATGGAATACCGTAATACCAGCCGCAACGTTCAAGCGGTCGACGCGAAGCGGGTCGCTCGAGTTCCTCGCACCCGCAGCAAGACGAACTGTTTCCTGCATGTTTCCTGCACATAGGTCGATCATGAAATTCTCGCTGTTTCTCCACATGGAGCGGTACGACGCGCACACACCGCATCGGCAACTCTTCGACGAACTCACCGAACTCGTCCAGATCGCGGAAAAGGGCGGCTTCGAAACCGCGTGGGTCGGCGAGCACCACGCGATGGAATTCACGATCGCGCCTAACCCCTTCATCAACCTTTCGTACCTTGCCGCGCGCACCGAACGCATTCGTCTCGGCACCGGCACGGTGATCGCACCGTTCTGGCATCCGATCCGCCTCGCGGGCGAAGCCGGCATGGTCGATGTCGCAAGCAACGGGCGTCTCGACCTCGGCATTGCGCGCGGTGCGTACTCCTTCGAATATGAACGCTTGCTGCCGGGCCTCGATGCATTCGGCGCCGGCGCCCGGATGCGCGAGCTCGTGCCAGCGCTGCAGAAGCTGTTCAAGGGCGACTATGCGCATCAGGGCGAGTTCTGGTCGTGGCCTTCGACCACGCCGGTGCCGCGCCCGGTCCAGCAACCCAATCCGCCGATGTGGCTCGCAGCGCGCGATCCGAATTCGCATGAATTCGCGGTGAGGAATGGCTGCCATGTGCAGGTCACGTCGCTGGCGGCGGGTGATGGCGAAGTGGTGAACCTGATGGATCGATTCAACGCAGCATGCAGGGCGAACCCCGACGTGCCGCGTCCGCAGATCATGATGCTGATGCACACCTTCGTGGGTGCGGACGCCGCGGAAGTCGATGCCGCCGTGGCGGACCTGAGCCGCTTCTATTGTTATTTCAGCAAGTGGTTCAAGAATGAGCGGCCGGTGAAGCAGGGGTTCATTGAACCGCTGACGGAAGTGGACATCGCTTCGTTCCCGCAATACACGCCGGAGCAGATTCGCAAGAACCTGGTGATCGGCCAGCCCGCCGATGTCATCGCCCGGTTGAAACAGTATGAAGAACTCGGCTTCGATCAATACAGCTTCTGGCTCGACAGCAACATGAGTTTCGAGCGCAAGCGCCGTTCGCTGGAACTGTTTATTGCCGACGTGATGCCCGCGTTCGACGCCCGCTAAACCGGAGCAGATGACATGGTGCAGACGTTCCAGCATTACATCGATGGCAAATTCAGCGACGCGTCGCAGACCTTCGACAGCATTAATCCGGCGACGGGCGAGGTTTGGGCGAGCATGCCCGCAGCCAGCGCGGAGGATGTCGACCGGGCGGTCAGAGCAGCCGATCGCGCGCTGTTCTCGCCCGAGTGGGCCAACCTGAATGCAAGCCAGCGCGGCAAGCTGCTGTATCGGCTGGCGGATCTGGTCGCGGCCAACGCGCAAGAACTCGCTGAACTCGAGACGGCCGACACCGGCAAGATCATCCGCGAGACACGCAGCCAGATTGGTTATGTCGCCGAGTACTACCGCTATTACGCGGGCGTCGCGGACAAGATTCAGGGGGCATATCTTCCCGTCGACAAGCCTGACATGGAAGTGTTTCTTCGACGCGAGCCGGTGGGTGTCGTCGCTGGAATCGTGCCCTGGAACTCGCAACTGTTTTTATCGGCGGTGAAGATTGGACCTGCATTGGCTGCGGGTTGCACGATCGTTATCAAGGCATCCGAAGAAGGTCCTGCGCCTTTGCTCGCGTTTGCGCGTCTTGTGCATGAGGTGGGCTTTCCGGCGGGCGTGGTGAACATCCTGACGGGTTTCGGCGCCGACTGCGGACACGCGCTCACTACGCATCCGCTGGTCGCGAAGATCGCGTTTACGGGCGGCCCTGAAACGGCACGCCATATCGTGCGGAACTCGGCCGAGAACCTCGCGGCGACGTCGCTGGAACTGGGCGGCAAATCGCCGGTATTGGTCTTCGATGACGCCGACGTCGAGAGCGTCAGCAACGCGGTCATCGCAGGGATTTTCGCGGCGACAGGCCAGAGTTGCGTGGCGGGTTCGCGGCTCCTTGTGCAGCGTGGGATTCGCGACCGGCTGCTGGCGAAACTGGTCGAGAAAGCGCGGGCAATCAAGCTAGGCGATCCGCAGAACGTGGACACTGAAATGGGTCCGCTGGCCACGGCAAAACAACGTGACCACATCGAATCGGTGCTGGCCGCGAGCCTCGCCGCGGGCGCAAAACTGCTGACCGGCGGGCATCGTCCCGAAGGCATGGACAAAGGGTTTTTCTTCGAACCGACCATTGTCGAATGTGCCACGTCGGATGTACCGAGCGTCGCGCAGGAGTTGTTCGGCCCCGTGCTCAGCGTGATGAGTTTCGATACCGAAGAGCAATCTATTGCACTTGCCAACGACACACGATACGGACTCGCCTCAGGCGTGTTCACGCGCGACCTGACACGCGCGCACCGGCTCACGCGCAAGCTTCGCGCCGGCATCGTCTGGGTGAATACGTATCGCGCGGTCTCGCCGATCGTCCCGTTCGGCGGTTACCAGTTGAGCGGTCTCGGACGCGAAGGCGGACTCGACGCCGTGCTCGATTACACCCGCACCAAATCCGTGTGGATCCGGACATCGGACGAGCCGATTGCCGATCCCTTCGTCATGCGTTGAAGACAAATACGAACGAGCCGCCATGTACTACGAAATCCGCACTTACAAGATCCGCACGGGCGCAGTCCCGGCTTATCTCAAACTTGTTGAGGAAGAGGGCATTGCTTTGCAGAAGGAGCATCTGGGAGAGCTCGTCGGCTACTTCTTCTCCGAGATCGGCCCGCTCAACCAGATCGTCCACATGTGGGCCTATACCAGTCTCGATGACCGCGAAGCACGCCGTCAGCGCCTCGCGGAAGACCCCGCGTGGCAGGCCTTTGCACCGAAGATTCAGGCGCTGCTGGAAACGATGGAAAGCAAGATCATGAAGCCCGCTGCATTTTCCCCGCTCAAGTAAAAACCAGCCGTTTCCTCTCAAGGAGCAGTCGTCATGCAGCAACCTTTAAATTTGCACGCCCTCGCGCGCGCATTGATCGTTACCGCTGTTGTTTCTGTTAGCGCGCCCGTGTTCGCGGCTGCCGCGCCGATTGTCTTCGCGAGTTGGGGCGGCACGACGCAATCAGCTCAACAGAAAGACTGGGCGACGCCCTTCACCCAGGCATCGGGAGTCCAGGTGCTGATGGACGGTCCGACCGATTACGGCAAGCTCAAGGCCATGGTCGACAGCGGCAACGTGCAGTGGGATGTGGTCGACGTGGAAGGCGACTTCGCCTATGCCGCGTTGCGCGACGGGCTGGTCGAACCGATCGATTATTCGGTGGTGAACAAGAGCCAGCTCGATCCGCGTTTCATGTCGCCGGGTGCGGTCGGCAGTTTCTATTATTCGTTCGTGCTGGGATACAACAAGGCTTCGTTCAAGAACGGCAGTCCTGCTAACTATGCCGATCTCTTCGATACCAAGCGCTTCCCCGGCAAACGGACGTTCTACAAATGGTCCGCGCCAGGCGTGCTGGAAGTCGCGTTGCTCGCCGATGGCGTGGCACCTGACAAGCTATATCCGCTCGACCTCGACCGCGCATTCAAGAAACTCGACACCATCAAGAGCCAGATTGTCTGGTGGAGCGGCGGCGCGCAGTCGCAGCAGTTGATGGCATCGGGCGAGGCGCCGCTCGGCGTATTCTGGAACGGCCGCCTGCATGCGTTGCAGCAGACCGGCGTGGATGTGGGGGTGTCGTGGAACCAGAACCTGACCGCTGCCGACATGCTCGTGGTCCCGAAGGGCGCGAAGCACAAGGCCGACGCAATGAAGTTCCTCGCGACTGCAACCAGCGCTCAGGCGCAGGCGAATTTCGCGGCTGAGACGGGCTACGCGCCGGTCAACCTGAAGTCCGCCGCGCTGTTGCCGGCCGATGTCGCGAAGACCCAGCCGGACCAGTACAAGGCGACGCAGATCAACCTCGACATGAAGTACTGGGCCGATCATCGTGACGAAATTGCCAAGCGCTGGTACGCGTGGCAATCGAAATAACGCTGGGTTGAAGTGGAATAAGCAATGGCTGCCGACCATCTTGAAGGAGTTGTCATGTCGAACGCAGTAAGCACGGTAGCGGAGCCTGCGGTGTCTCTACCCAAGGTGAGCGCCGGTTTCAGGAGGGCACGGCTGGTGCTGCCGGCCCTGCTGTTGCTGATCGTGTTCTTCCTGCTGCCGGTGCTTTCTCTGTTGCTGAGAAGCGTGCTGGACCCGTCGCCGGGCTTGCAAAACTATGCACAGTTATTTGGCTCGACAACTTACTTGCGGGTCTTCGGCAACACGTTTTTCGTGGCCTCGGTGGTGACGGCTGTCACGCTTGTTATCGGCTTTCCGACTGCGTGGCTGCTCGCCATTGCACCGCGCTGGGTCAGCAAGCTGGTGTTCGCCATCCTGCTGCTCTCGATGTGGACCAACCTGCTCGCACGCACCTTCGCGTGGATGGTCCTGCTGCAGCAGACGGGTCCGATCAACCGCTTGCTGATGTGGCTCGGCGTGATTCATGAGCCGCTGACGCTCGTCAACAACTTGACCGGCGTCACGATCGGCATGACCTACATCATGTTGCCGTTCCTCGTGATGCCGCTGCACGCGACCCTGCGTGCCATCGACCCCACTACGCTGCGTGCGGCCGCTATCTGCGGTGCGAGCCGCTGGCAGGCATTCTGGCGTGTGCTGGTGCCGCTCGCCATGCCGGGAATCGCTAGCGGTGCATTGATGGTGTTCGTGATGGCGCTAGGGTATTTCGTGACGCCTGCTCTGCTTGGTGGACCTGAATACATGATGCTCGCCGAACTGATCGCGCAACTCGTGCAGCAATTGCTGAACTGGGGGCTCGCGGGTGCCGCCGCCTTCGTGCTGCTGCTCGTGACGCTGTCGCTTTACGCGGTGCAATTGCGCTTTTCCGGTCGAGCACCGGACGCTTCAGGAGTTCACTGACATGCTGCTCGATTTCGATCGTCTCGGACCGTTGCGCTGGGCGTTGTTGGGCGTCGGCGCAGCCGTGTCGCTGTTCCTGCTGCTGCCGGTGCTGTTCATCGTCGCGTTGTCGTTCGGCGATTCGCAGTGGCTGATGTTTCCGCCGCCGGGCTGGACCCTGCGCTGGTACAGCATGCTGTTTACCGATCCGGGCTGGCTCGACTCGCTGATGACCAGCGTCGAACTGGGCGTGGTGGTGATGGTGTTGTCGGTCGTGCTGGGACTGTTTGCCTCGCTTGCTTTGACGCGTGGCAATTTCCGCGGCCGCGCGTTGCTGAAAGCGTTTTTCCTCACGCCGATGGTACTGCCCGTCGTTGTTCTGGCCGTCGCGTTGTACGGTTTTTTCTTGCGCATCGGGCTCACGGGAACGCTGGTCGGATTCGTGATCGGGCACCTGATCATTGCGTTGCCGTTTTCGATCATCGCCATCAGCAATTCGCTTGAGAGTTTCGATACCGCGCTCGAAGATGCCGCGCTGATCTGCGGCGCGAGCCCGTTCGAAGTGAAGTGGCGCGTCACGCTGCCTGCCATTCGTCTCGGCCTGTTCGCCGCCGCGATCTTCTCGTTCCTTGCGTCGTGGGACGAAGTGGTGGTGTCGATCTTCATGGCAAGTCCGACGTTGCAGACCCTGCCCGTGCGCATCTGGAGCACATTGCGGCAGGACCTGACGCCGGTGATTGCCGCAGCGTCGTCGCTGCTGGTCGGCTTGACTGTCATCCTGATGTTGTTGGGGCTTGTCCTTAAGAGAGGTAAATCGTGAGCGCACCGTTTTTGCAGATCCAACGGCTTCGTAAAACCTACGACCAGGTCGTCGCTATCGACCATGTTTCGCTCGATATCAAGAAGGGCGAGTTCATGACTTTCCTCGGGCCGTCGGGCTCGGGCAAGAGCACGACGTTATACATTGTCGCGGGCTTTCAGTCGCCCACCGAAGGGCGCGTGCTGCTCGATGGCAAGTCGCTGCTGTCGGTCGCACCGAACAAGCGCAACATCGGCATGGTGTTTCAGCGCTATACGTTGTTCCCGCATCTCACGGTCGGCGAGAACGTCGCGTTTCCGTTGCGCGTGCGGCGTTTGCCCGACGCGCAGGTGAAGTTGAAGGTCGAGCAGATGCTCAAGCTCGTGCACCTCGGCGATTGCCGCGACCGCATGCCGGACCAGTTGTCGGGCGGGATGCAGCAGCGCGTGGCGATTGCCCGCGCGCTCGCCTACGATCCGCCCGTTCTCCTGATGGACGAACCGCTTTCAGCACTCGATAAAAAACTTCGCGAGGAACTGCAGACCGAACTCCGGCGCATTCACCAGCAGACCGGCGTGACGATCTTGTATGTGACCCACGACCAGGAAGAGGCGCTGCGTTTGTCTGACCGGATCGCGGTGTTCAACAAAGGGCGCATCGAGCAGGTGGGCAGCGGCGAGGAGCTCTATGCGAAGCCGGCATCGCGCTTTGTCGCAAGTTTCATCGGCAATTCGAATTTCCTGCCGGTTACGCTGGCGGGCAGCAATGGCTCGTCACGCGCGGTGTTTCCGAACGGCAAGCCAGTTTCTGTCGGTGGATTCGATCACGCGTTGAACGATGGCGACAATGGCGCGCTGATGCTTCGGCCGGAACAGATCCGCATTCGCGCGCAACCGTCGGAGATGGCGGACGGCGGCTTGCCGGTAATTGTCCGCGACGTCACTTATCTCGGCGACACCATGCACTATGCAGTCGCCACGCCTTGGGAACAGGAGATCGCGGTGCGGACATCCATCAGCTCGCGCGCGCCGAGCCTGGCGGTCGGTGCGCGGGCCTGGCTCGAATGGGAGAACGAGAGCGCGCGGGTGTTCGCCGCCTGAAAATGCGAGCTCGACAAGGCCCGCAGAAAGGAATGCCGTACGGGTGTGCAATACTTTGGGATTCCAAAAACCAGGGATTCCGGATATCAGACCGGAGACAAGAAAACCATGACCGATCAAATGCGTGTCGACCGAAGCGCGCCGACGTTGCGTGAGCTCACGCTGGAAAAATTGCGCGATGCTATTTCGCAGGGCATCTATCATCCCGGCGACCGTTTGATCGAGCGCACGCTGTGCGACCAGCTGGGTGTCAGCCGGACCGTGGTGCGTGAAGTTCTGCGGCACCTCGAAACTGAAGGCCTGGTCGAGACGGTGGCGCATTCCGGTCCGATCGTCGCGCGGCTCGACCCTGAGCAGGTTCAGGAAATCTACGAAATCCGCGCGTTGCTCGAGTCCGAAGCGGCGCGCGCGTGTGCCGAGCATGCAACCCCGGCGCTGGTGAAACAGCTACGCGAAATCCGCAAGGAGATCGAAGACGCGTTCGACGAGTCGGACTTCAAACGCGTGCTGACCTACACGGAGCGGTTCTACGAAGCCATGTTCACCGGCGGCCACAAGCTGATGATGCATCAGGTGGTCAAGTCGCTGAACGCACGGATCAACCAGTTGCGGGCCGTGACGATTGCGTCGCCGGGACGGGGCGCGGACTCCAATCGGGAAATGAACAAGTTGCTGTCCGCTATCGCCAAGAAAGACGGGGACGCTGCCGCTGCGGCATCGCTTGAACATGTGCGCCACACGGCAGGCATCGTGATGGCCACGCTCGCCGAGAGGGCTGCCGAAGCCAGCGTCTGACTGCAGCATAACGAGCGTTTGCAGTGACCGAAGCCGTCGATATCGACGGTTTTTTTTCGCCCTCAGGTTATCCAGACTACTCGGCGTGCTCTCGTAAACCCCTCAATCGTCGAAAAATTCTTGCATCCAGTAATATGGAATACCATAATATTAAGACGACGCCATCGCATGAAGCCGCGGCGTTTTTGCCACCGGAGAAACCCCCCATGAAACTCGAGATTCGCAAGCTGGTTACCTATGTGGAAGACACTTTCATTGAAGGCGGTAAGGCGGCCGAGCGGCCGTTGAAGCTGTTTGCCGCGGCAGCCGTGCTGCGCAATCCGTGGGCGGGACGTGGTTTCGTCGAAGACCTGCGTCCGGAGATTCACGGACTCGCGCCGCAACTGGGCGAGATCCTGACGGCCGAAATCCTGCGGATCGCCGGATCGGGAGAGGCGGTGGAGGGGTATGGAAAAGCCGCGATTGTCGGGATGTCGGGCGAAGTCGAACATGCGTCGGCATTGATCCACACGCTGCGCTTTGGTAACAAGTTCCGCGAAGCGGTGGGTGCGAAGAGCTATTTAAGCTTCACGAATTTGCGTGGCGGTCCTAACTGTCCGGTGACCATTCCACTCATGCACAAGGGCGATGAAGGCATGCGCTCGCATTACCTCACCATCCAGTTCTCGATCATCGATGCCCCCGGCCCCGATGAACTCGTGATTGCGCTGGGTGCATCGATTGGCGGGCGGCCGCATCATCGGATTGGCGACCGCTATCAGGATCTGAAGGAGCTTGGGTCCAATGAAGCATGAAACAGTGACTGGCCGTGCGTCGATGAGCGGCGTGTTTAACGGCACCGCCTACAGCGTGGCGGGCGATGGGCCGGCGCTCGTCTTGATCCACGGCGTGGGGATGAATCGCAGCGTGTGGGCGCCCCAGGTTGACGCGCTGCAGTTGTGTTTTCGCGTCGTGTCATACGACATGCTGGGCCACGGCGCGAGCCGTTTGCCGGCGGTCTCACCCGCACTCGATGAATACGCTGCACAGCTCGCCGCGCTGCTGGACCATTTGAAAATCGATACAGCGCATGTTGTGGGTCACTCGATGGGCTCCTTGATCGCGCTTGAGTTTGCGCTGCAGTATCCGCAGCGAGTGGCGAGCGTGGTTGCGCTGAACGCGGTGTACGACCGCACGCCGACGCAGCGGGCCGCGGTGATGGAGCGCGCGGCATCGCTGGAAGGCGGAGGTCTTGAGCAACCGAGCATCGACGCCACGGTGGCACGCTGGTTCGACGATCCCGTGCCGGGTCATCTCGCGCAGGTGGCAGAACTTGTGCGTTCGTTACTGGAGACCGTGAACCCTGAGGGCTATGCGCGAACGTACCGGTTGTTTGCGAGTTCGGACCAGGCGCATGTCGGCCGCTTGCCGAAACTCGCCATGCCCGCGTTGTTCATGACCGGCGAGTGCGATCCGAATTCGAGTCCCGCAATGTCGCATTCGATGGCGGCCGCTGCGCCGCGCGGACGCGCCGAAATCATTGCGAATGAACGGCACATGATGAACGTCACCGCGCCGGCGATCGTGAACCAGCGGCTGGTGCAGTTCATTCGTGAAGCGAGTCGCGCCTGAGTGCCTGAGCAGCACCGATACTTCAAGGAGTAAAGCATGAATGAGTCTTCCTTCGATACAAGCGAATTCCGCCGTGCATTGGGCGCATTCGTGACGGGTGTGACTGTGGTGACGACTGTTCAACCCGATGGATCACCGCGTGGTTTTACGGCCAACTCGTTCACGTCCGTGTCGCTTGATCCGGCCTTGATCCTGGTGTGCATCGCGAAGACGGCCTCAAGCCATCCGGTGTTTTCGGTGACCCAGCGGTTTGCGGTCAGCGTACTCGCTGAAGATCAGCGGCCGGTATCGGGCGTGTTTGCATCGAAGAGTGCGGACAAGTTTGCACAGGTCGGTTGGCATGCGCGACGCACCGGCAGCCCGGTCATGGACGGCGCGGCCGCGAGTTTCGACTGCGAGACGCATCAGGTGGTGGAGGCGGGGGATCACATCATCCTGATCGGGCGCGTGGTGGATTTCACGCACACGAGCGCGACGCCGCTAGGCTATTGCCGCGGTGCGTACGTGGATTTCAGTTTGTCGCAGGAGGCGTTGGCCGCGACCGGTCAGCGAGCGCAGGTTGGGGCGATCCTCGAGCATCCCGCGGGTCTGGTGTTGATCGAGACTGCGTCGGGGGCGTTGCACTTACCCATTGGAACGCGGCTGGAACCGCTTGCGGACCCGGGTAGCTTGCGCGGCGTGCTGGAGCGGTATCGGCTGAACGCGAACCTGGATTTCCTGTTCGCCGTGTTTGAGGAGAAGGGCATCACCCACATTTACTATCGGGGCCGCATTGTCGACGATGCACCTGCGGCCGCCGATGTACGGCACGTGCCGCTCGGCGCAATCCCCTGGGACCGGATCCGCGATCCGGCTGTCGAGTCCATGTTGCGGCGTTACGTGAAGGAGAGAACGGAAGATGCGTTCGGGATTTATGTGGGCGATGTGGAGAAAGGGATGGTGCAAGCGTTAGGCTGAGGTGTTCCCGCTCGCCCGGATGCCTGGAACAATCAGGCACAGCGTCCGTTTCCGACAATGACCGGGCGAACGGTTTTTAAATCCATGTATTCAGATAGCGCCGCGCAATGGCCGCGCAGGCGCACATCGCCCGATGCCGCAAGGCATGCGGGGCGTTCCTGTTTGCATCAGTGGTTTCCACCGGGCTCTGGCGAGCCGCTTTAAACCCGGTAAAACTCGATATCCTGCCCGGCATGCTGAGCGCGTTTCAACCACTCTGGCATGTCACCCGTCCCGTCCCACGTGTCGCCGTTTGCGCTTCTGAATACCGGCGTGGTGCCGTTAGCGTTCTCGGGCAACGAGGGCATTGACGGCAACGCGCGCTTGGAAGCCGCGCTGGAACCGTTGGTCATTGGAGGAGGGGTAACGGAAACCTGCACGTCGGCCAATGCTTCGGCCAGCGCTGTTTCTGTAATGCCAAACTCAGCCATTCGGCTGCGCAAATAGGCAATGATGCTGTCTCGCTTTCTTTCGTCCACGGCTGTCCTGATTCAGCTTTTACTTTCTTGAAGGCGAGCCATCTGCCCGCGCGGACCGGGGCGGCTCGAGGAATGTGTGGGTTGACTAAAATCGTGGCGCGCCGAGTGACGCGCGTCAATTAGTGTAATACCGCAAATTGCCGCTTTAACCCGCAGCGCCCGATAATCGGACTTCTGCGAGCAAGCAGCTCGACAAACTGGTTACTGTGTTTGAGATCGGTGCGAGATGCGTAAGCCGCCGGATCAGCGGCTGTAGCTCACGACCAGATCGGTGCACGGCTGGCGGCTGCGCATGTTTCAAATGCACCATGCATGCAGCCGCTAATTCAACAATTCGTCCAGACAACCGCGGGCGCCACAAGGAAATGATAGCGCCGAATGCCGCTATTGTATGCCTAAATCATTTTAACGATTATGTTGCTCGCCCGGTAATTCCGCGCCGTGTGCACGAATTGCCGCAATCAGTTCAGCCGGCGTGATTTCATAACGCACTTCACGATGGATACCGGCCTTCCTTTCATCGACCTCTATCAGGAGGACAGCCTTGCCGTCGGGCGCAGGTTCGAGGCGCAACGTCCGCACTTCCTGACCGGTGGCTTCATCGCGCTCCGTCAGCAAGGTCATGGATCCTGTGGCGGGACTTCTGGTCATTCATTTTCTCCCTTCCGATATCCAACATCTTATCTGTTGAAACCCTTCGAACGGCTTACCCGCTGCTGCCGGTCGCAGGAAGGCACTAAAAGCGGGCACAGGCCGGCGGATCTCAAACCTGCCGTCCTCATTATTGCTTGTCAAAACGATACCCGTCCAGCATCCGAATGCGTGTTCGCCGCGCCACTTTCGGTTGCTATCGGCTTGACATCCGTTTGATGTCCGTTTGATGTCCGGGATGCGGCGGACCGGGCGCTACGCCGCTATCGCCGTGCGGGCCTGAGCCGTGATCTCGAACGAACGCAGGCGGGCCGCGTGATCGAAGATTTGGGCGGTCACGATCAACTCGTCAGGCTGAGTTTGTTCGATCAGCGACGCCAGTCCGGCCTCCACCTGGCGCTGGTCGCCGATCACGGAGCAGGCGAGCGAGTGGTCGACGCCGGCGCGTTCACCCTCGTTCCACGGAATCTGCTTGACGGGCGGCGGCAACTGACCTGGCGTACCGCGTCGCAAGTTGATGAATTGCTGTTGCAACGATGTGAACAGAAACTCCGCTTCTTCCGTGGTGTCAGCGGCAAAAACATTCACGCCGACCATCGCATAAGGGCGGTCAAGTTGTTTCGACGGACGGAATTGCGTCCGGTAAACCTGCAGCGCGGTCAGCAAGTAGTCAGGCGCGAAATGCGAAGCGAAGGCGAACGGCAGGCCGAGCGCGGCGGCGAGCTGGGCACTGAACGTGGACGAGCCGAGCAGCCAGATCGGCACGTTCAGCCCGGCGCCCGGAACCGCGCGCACGCGCTGGCCTTCGACCGGGTCGGCGAAATAGCGCTGCAATTCCACGACGTCATCGGGGAAATTATCCGCGCTGCCCTGCAGATCGCGGCGCAGCGCGCGGGCCGTCGTCTGGTCGGTGCCGGGCGCGCGGCCGAGGCCCAGATCGATACGCCCGGGAAACAGCGACGCCAGCGTGCCGAACTGCTCGGCGATTACAAGCGGCGCGTGGTTCGGCAGCATGACGCCACCCGAGCCGACGCGGATCGTGCTCGTACCTGCGGCAACGTGTCCGATCACCACGGACGTCGCGGCGCTGGCGATCCCGGTCATGTTGTGATGTTCGGCCAGCCAGAATCGCAGGTAACCGAGTTTTTCGGCATGCTGGGCCAGCTCGCGCGAGTGTCGGAAGGCGTCGGCGGCGGTGGATCCGGCGGGAATAGGGGATAAATCGAGAACTGAAAACGGGATCATTGCGGCTTCCATGGCTTCGTGTAGGGGCAGCGCGGGGACCGGAGATCCAATTCCCGTCAAGCGCCGATCCCGAACGAAAAATCCGGGATGCACCTTGCACGCGGGTAAAAGCCGATTGTGGCGGAAGTCGGGAAAGTCTGCCGTGACCACGCTCAACGCGCCCAGCGCGCCCAACGCGCCCAACGCGCCCAACGCGCCCAACGCGCCCAACGCGCCCAACGCGCCCAACGCGCCCAACGCGCCCAACGCGCCCAACGCGCCCGACGCTTCTCAGGCGAGGCGGGGGTAGCCGAGTTCGACGGCGTTCAGTTCGATTTCCAGAATGCTGGCGTAATCTTCGAGCGGACGCCTCGCAAAACCATCGAGCTTGAGCCGTTTCGCCAACGGGCGATCGTGCGCGACGGCGTCGGCGAGTGCGCTCACCAGCGCCTCGATACCCGCCGCCGGCACCCGTTTCGATGCAATCAGCGGCAAGCCCGGTGCACTTCGTGTCGTGCCGATTTCGACCAGGCCATGGGCAAGTTCCGGACGGTGATCGAGGACGAACGCAAAAGTCACGCAGTCGATGGCGGCAACATCGGCCCGGTCGTCCTGCAGGGCCTGCAGCGACGCGAGGTGCCCACCCGTTTCGACCACCGATGCGAACAATGGCTGGCGGTCGGCAAGCGGCGCGACCGCGCTGCGCAGCAAATTCATGCCGCTATTCGAATCGGGGGTGTTGAACGCAGCGCGCAGACCGCGGCATTGCGCGAGCGACGTGATTTTGGCCGCAGCCCGGGTGACCAGGACGCTGTGATAATTGCCGTCCTCGCAACCGTCGACGCTGAAAACGGGCGTGGTGACCAACTGCACGCGTCCGTCGAGCGCCTGGACCAGCGGATATCCGCATGTCTGCGACAGCAGCAGGTCGTCGCGCAGCCAGAATTCCTGCAGGGACGTTTCGGGATCGACCAGGGTGAGCGTGTCACCGCGAGCGTCGAGCCATGGCCGCAGATGCTGGTGGACGTGGTCGAGCAAAACGCGCCAGACGCGGCCAAGCGCCGGCGTGACGTTGTACATCGGTAAAGCAGCCACCCAGTTCATGCAAATTCTTTCCCGTTACGTCGGCTCGCATCGAACACGCGGCTGGAGAGACACATCAGACAGGCTGCGCGGCATCGCCTAGTGGTGCTGAGCCGGCAGATCCGGCCTGAGCCTGCACCATAAGATCGGCGGCGCGGGCATGAAGCGGATGCAACGCAGGCGCAACCGGCTGGAGGCCGTGCCGCACAAGCCATTCCTGATAACCGCGCACGATAAAACCGCCATTGCGCACCCGATACGCATCACGATGCTCATGATAAACGCTTGCCAGCGCGTACCACGGCACGCTCGGGAGATCGTGATGTACCGCGTGGAAATTGTTGTTGAGGAACAGAAAACGCCAGGCCCACGATGCTTCATTGATGACCGTGCGTTCCGCGACGTGATCGGCGGCGCGATGTTCCTGGAACGATCGAATCGCACTCAACGCGAGCGCCGGATACCCAACGCCAAAGATGAACAGCGCGGGACTGATGCCGCAGCGGCGCTGAAGCCATGTCGCGAGCAGCCCAAGCAGCACGAGATGCAAGGCCCACGCGCCTGCAATACGGCCATTGCCCCGTGCGATCTGGGTGAACGCCGAGACGATCGCTTTCACGATCGAAAACCAGGGACCGAGCACCATGCGCCCGAAGAACGTGTTGCGGCAAACCAGCAGGAATCGTACGGCCGCACCGGCGCCGCGCCAGTGTTCGGCGGAGACGAAATAGCTTTCCGGGTCCAGATCGGGGTCGGTGAGATGCGTGTCGTTGTGGTGGCGCAGATGTGACTCGCGATACACCGCGTAAGGGAACCAGACCGCGAGCGGGGCGACGCCAAGCAGCGCGTTGCACAAGGGGAAGCGGGTCGGATGGCCGTGCAGGAGTTCATGCTGCAATGACAGATACAGGCACGACAGCACGGCGAGAATGCTTATCGCCAGCGGCAGGCCCATTGAGCGCGCGTTAAGCGCCGTTGCGAACCAGCCGCCATACACGGCGACGATCAGAAGCCAGGTGGGCCATTCGCTGCGCCAGCGCCAGGACGCGCGCTGTTGCTGTATTTGATGGCGTTGAGCATCGTCGATATAAAGGCTCATGGCAATTCAGTGACGGAACGAGCTCCGATCTTATCGACGCATCGCCGCCAGGCAAACCAAGCATTCCCGCTAAGCTTGTTCCGGTGTGAAGAATCAGGAAATCAGGAATTGCCGATGTCGCCCCGTGACTGTTCGAACAACGGGCACGCCCGAAACACGACATCCGGCGGCCTGAAGGCCGCCGTCGATTACGCGCACGATGCGCGATGGCGAAAGCGCCGTAATTACGCCGCTTTCGCCCAAAGCCTGTTGGTTGTTCTTTTGCGCCCGGAAGTGGGGTCGCCCTTTGGTTGCGAGAATGACTCCAGCACTTTGCGCAACGCATCGACGCGACGCTGTTGCGCCGGCACCAGCACGTAGCCGGTACAGACCGCGGTCAAGCGTTCGTGCCAATACTCGACATTGAGCGTGCCGGCCGGCTTCTGACTCATCGCCCGCAACTGGCCGATGGCCCGTTCAATGTGCTGAAGCTCCGCATCGGCCTGTGTCGACGTTCGTGGGCCTTCTGACGTCGGCGTTCTTTTGGCTTTCATCCTGCGCCCCCATTTTTGCCGGCCAGCTTCTGAGCGCGTTGTCGATTCTATCGATGACTAACGCGTTCATTGCTGCGTCCAGCTATACCCCGTCGCCTGCGCGTTTTTTCGTTGCGCTAAGCGGTCTTCGGTTTGTTTCGACCGTGATACATATTCGCCCAGGGCGGGACGCACGCACCGTCTGAAATCGCACATTGGAGGCACCGGGAGTCCGGTAAACCGGGCGATGCAAACGTTTTCCGTGTGCTGGGGCACGAAGCGAGTGCGCCGAACGACGCTAATTCCCGGCGGAACAATGCTTGAGACTGGCAGGAGATATTGGGGAGACGGGAGAGCGATCGAGCGATCGTTCGATGTCATTTTGCAGCGGCTTCGAAGCGGCTTCAAACATCGGACGACGCGCGCAATTGCGCGTCACTCGCCGTCTGTCGCCCGAGGTTTGCCGCTGCGTTTGATCTGTTCGTCCATGGCGAGATCGAGCTTACTGACGCGTCGTGGCTTCTCCGGCTTGAGCGCGTTCACAAAGGTCACGAAATCATCCATGGTCTGCGGCGCGGAGAGCTTTTGCTCACCGCTTGCCGCGCGGTCCACGAGATAGAACAGACCGCCGCTCAAGCTAACGGCCGCGTAGTGCTGATTGCCGGAGCGTGTCTTGAGACGCTCGACGGCATTGATGGCTTTAGTCGAGCGCACGATCAGCCTGATCAAAGCAACATGTGATGAACCCGGCGTCGTGAAGGACTCCACCGGGCTGCGTCAAACGCAACATCAAGGTGCGCATTTCTTGCTCGCACCTTCGAGCCACAAGTTCGATACATGCCGCTCACCCGGATAAAACCGGTACGACGTTTCGCCGTTATCGAAGCGCACCTTGATCACGTTGGAATCGCCGAATTCGAGCATCGTGCCTTGGGGAATCGGTGTTTGCTTGAAGGTGGCGTCGTGTTTCTTCGCTTCGTCGGTCAGACACTGGACGATGCTTGCCACCGATGCGTTTGGCGCCGTTTCTACTTCCGGCTGACCGGCATCCGCGTTATGGAACCGGGTGGTACAGGCTTGCATCAACAACAGAGGAAGCGCGAGAGCGCAGACAATCTTTTTCATGGTGTCCTTAAAGGGTTTGCGGCCGCCTTTCCGACGCAGCATTCAATTACAGCAATCCGACATTACAGCATAGCGGCCTTACGTTTTCCGTCGTTTCCGGCCTCGCAGATCCTATCCGGCGGGAACAAAACCGCGCCCAAGCGAACCTCTACAGACGTTCAGGCATCGGGCGGCACGCCCAGAAGCTGCATGGTGCCGCCGACCACGCCTGAAAACACCGGACCCGCCACCGTCCCGCCGTAATAGGCGCCGGCTGACGGCTCATCGATCATGACAGCCACAATCACTTGCGGGTCACTCATCGGTGCCATCCCGACGAACGACGCGCGATACTTGTTCGCCGCATACGTACGCCCGATCTGTTTGCGCGCCGTGCCGGTTTTTCCACCCACGCGATACCCATCCACCGCTGCCGCACGTCCCGTGCCACGGGGTCCCATCGCGAGTTCGAGCATGTCGCGCACAGCCGCTGCCGTCGCGGGTTTCGTGACTTGCACGGGATCTCGCACGGCCTGACCGCGAATCAAGGTGGACTCCCGGAATTCGCCATTGCCCGCGTAAGCCGTATAAACCTGTGCAATCTGCAGTAACGACAACGACAGGCCGTAACCATAGGCCATGGTCGCCTGCTCGATCGGGCGCCAGCGCTCGTAAGCCCGCAGGCGTCCGGTGGCCGCGCCCGGGAAAGTCAGGTCCGGCGCCTGGCCAATACCGTATTCGCGATACTTGTCCCACACCGTTTGCGGCCGAAGCTTCAGCGAGAGTTTCGTCAACGCAATATTGCTCGACATCTGCACGGCTTCGGAGACCGTGATGACGCCATGGTTCGACGTATCGTGGATCACGTTGGGCCCGAGTTTGAACGTCCCCGGCGATGTATCGATACGCGTATCCGGCCGCACGTAACCCAGGTCGATAGCCAGCGCCGCCACCAGCGGCTTGATCGTCGAACCCGGCTCGAACGTATCGGTCAGCGCGCGGTTGCGCAACTGCTCGCCCGTCAGATGCGCGCGGTCGTTGGGGTCGAAGGTCGGATAGTTCGCGAGCGCGAGGATCTCGCCGTTCTTGGCGTCCAGCACGACCACGCTGCCCGCCCGCGCGCGATGCTTCGTGATAGCGGCGGCTAGCTGCGTGTGAGCAAGTTGCTGGATACGGCGATCGATAGTCAGATGAATGGTCTCGCCATTCTCCGGCAACTCCACTTCGCCGATCTCGGATACGACGCGCCCAAGCCGGTCACGGATCACTTCGCGTTGACCGTGCTCGCCGGTCAGCCTCTCGTTGGCCGCGAGTTCGATGCCTTCCTGACCTTTGTCTTCGTTATCGGTGAAGCCGACGATATGAGCCGCCGATTCTCCTTCGGGATAGAAGCGCTTGGTGTCGGCGACTAGCGTTATGCCGGCGAGGCCGGTCTCCGCAATACGCGTGGCTGTGTCGGCATTGACTTGCCGCTTCAGCAAGACGAACGAGCGCGCACCGTCAAGCCGTCGCGCCAGCTCCGTCTCGGGCATATCGATCAACCTGGCGACTGCTGGCACGGTATCGCGATCAAAGCGCGAGGGCGTGGCCCAGATCGCATAGGTCGCAAGACTCACGGCCAGCATCGCGCCATTCCGGTCGACAATTCGTCCACGCGTAGCGCTGAGCTCGAGCGTCCGTTGATAACGCTTTTGCCCCTCGCCGATATAAAAATCCTGGTTCACGACCTGCACCCACAGCGCGCGGGTTGCGAGAGCGGCAAACGCGGCGAACATCAGCATGACGATCAGCGTGGAGCGCCATCGTGGCAGCCGGCTTTCGAGCACTGCGTTTTTCACGGGCGTCCGATAAGATTCATGGGCTCGCTTGGCGGTTTTACGCATCGTGACGATCAGGACGTGGTGGATGCGATGGACGTGGAAGAGCGGACAATGCGCTCGAGCACGGCATCAAGTCCACCGGCCGACGTTTCCCGGTGAGTGCCGGAATCCTGGCCGGGCAGCGTCAGCCCGAACGTGTCGTGCAGCGCGGCGCGCAACTCTTCCGCGCTTGCGAGGTCGCGTTTGGATTCCGTCGCACCACGCTGGCTCAGGGTTGAGTCGAACAAGGTCTGCCGCTGTCCGGGCAACACCCGCGCCACGATCAGGTGATTCAGGAAGATCGACTCGGGATACGTGGACACATAGTGGTTCGCCATGGCGTAGTCGGCGGGAAGTTGCGGTTCGAGGTCGAAACGATAGACAGGTTTCCAGGTATCGCCGAGCTTCACTTGCAGGAGGAAATCACCGCGCTCGATCAGGTCGAGGCGGAACGGCTCGTGCGGGGTCGCCTGTTCGCGGCCTGCGTCGAAGAGCAGCGGAGCGCTGAGCGTCATGCTGCCAAAGCCGACATCCGCGAGCCAGGTTTCGTCGGGTGTTTCGACCAGCAAGGTCATGTGGGTACGCGGCGGCATGGCAGCCGCGTCGTTCCACATGACGCGCGCGGCGAGGCCTGTCGTATTGAAGCCGAGCGTGTCGAGCACGGCGCGAAACAGCAGGTTGTGTTCGTAACAATAACCACCGCGCCGCGCGTTCACGAGCTTCGCGAACACGGACGCGAGGTCGAGGCGCGGCGTGCGCCCGAGCAGCGAGTCGAGATTTTCGAACGGGATGACTTGCGGATGCAGCCTGTGCAGCGCGTGCAGCGTCTCTGATGTAGCCTGCTGAGGCCCGGTATAGCCAATGCGGTCGAAATACGCGGCGAGTTGCGCCGGGGAGAGTGTCTGATTCATTTGGAACTCTTGCACGGGTGATGGAAACGAGGCCGGGCGAGCCGCCGCGAGGTGCCGACATTCTACGGCACAGCCCACGCGCCGATTACATATTGCATACGACTTGCATCACTCGAAAACGCAGTAGCAGGCCAGAAGCAGACCGTTTGGGCAGGATTTTGAACTGTGTTGTGCCCAACATGGTCTTTAATAGGCAGTGCGTTCAACTCTTCTTTTAAAGAACCCTATGTCGACCTCACTTGCTACAGCAACTTCCTCCCCGCAACCTCCCGGCAAGCATCCCGCCCCGCCGTGTACGCTCGTCATCTTCGGCGCGGCCGGTGACCTGACCAAACGGCTGCTGATGCCGGCGCTGTACAACCTGTCGTCCGATGGCCTGCTTGACGACAAGATGAAGATCATTGGCGTAAACCACGGCGAGCTCGAGACGAGCGCCTGGCGCGACCAGCTGACCGAATCGCTGAAAAGTTTTGCCGCCGACAAAGCGGGTGCTTTCCATACTTCCAAACTCGACGATCGTGCGTGGAACTGGGTCGCGGAGCGCCTGGAATACGTCGCTGGCGAGTTCGAGACCGATGACGTATTTAACAAGCTCAAGCAGTCGCTGGGTGACAGTGGAAATGTCATTTTTTATCTCGCTGTCAGTTCGCGCTTCTTCAAGCCGATCGTCGAGCGGCTCGGCAAGGCGGGTTTGCTGAAGGAAACCGACCAGGGTTTCCGGCGTGTCGTGATCGAGAAACCGTTTGGACACGACTACGCATCGGCGAAGGATCTCAACGAGAGCATTCTCAAGTTCGCCGGCGAGAACCAGATTTATCGTATCGATCATTTTCTGGGCAAGGACACGGTGCAGAGCATCCTCGCGGTGCGCTTCGCGAACGCGTTGTTCGAACCCATTTTCCGGCGCGAGTACATCGATCACGTGCAGATCACGGCGGCCGAAACCATTGGCGTGGAAGCGCGTGGCGGGTTTTACGAGCAGACCGGCGCGTTCCGCGACATGGTCCCGAACCACCTGTTCCAGTTGCTCGGCATGGTCGCCATGGAACCGCCGAATTCATTCGATGCTGAAGCCGTGCGTGACAAGAAAGCGGACATTTTCGATGCGATCCAGCCGCTGAAACCCAATGACGTGGTGCTCGGGCAGTACGAAAAATCGGCGACCATGGCGGGGTATCGGGAAGAAGCCGACGTCGCGCCGGATAGCCAGACGGAGACGTATGCGGCGGCGCGGGTGTTCGTGGAGAACTGGCGCTGGGCCGGCGTGCCGTTTTATCTGCGCACGGGTAAGCGGATGACGGCGCGGCGCACGGAGATATCGATACAACTGAAAGCCGTGCCGTTCCTGTTGTTCCGCGACACGCCGGTGGATACCCTCGTGCCGAACGTGCTGACTTTGCGGATTGACCCGGAACACGGCACGAGCTTCGATTTCAACGTGAAGGTGCCTGGGCCCGTGATGAAGGTCGGGGCCGTCAAGTCATCGTTCAAATACGGCGATTTCTTCGATGAAAAGCCGAACGTCGGTTACGAAACGCTGCTGTATGACTGCATGCTCGGCGACGAAACGCTGTTCCAGCGAGCGGACAGCATTGAAACAAGCTGGGCGGCGGTTGACGGTGTGTTGCATCCCGAAGGCGGCCCGTTGCCGGTACATGGCTACACGGCGGGCAGCGCGGGACCGAAGGAAGCCGACGAACTGCTGAAGGCCGACGGCCGCGCCTGGCGTCCGCTGGTGGCTGACGATCACACGCAAAAAACCGATCACGACGACAAGAACTAAGGAGAACCGTATGGGGACAGCAGCGCGCAAGGCCGCAGTGAAGAAAACCGTAGCAGTGAAGAAAGTCGCAAGCAAGGCACCAGCAAGCAAGACCGCCCGACGTTCGAGCGCGAAGGAACGGATTCTTGCCATCGACGTGGGCGGGACGGGCCTGAAGGCCGCGATTATCGACGCGCACGGGAAGATGGAAACGGAGCGGGTCAAGGTGGCGACGCCGCATCCGTGTCCGCCGGACGTGTTGGTGCAGAAGCTGGTGGAATTGGTCGGGCCGCTGTTGACGCCGCTGCCGGCCACGCAGATCTCGATTGGTTTTCCGGGCGTAGTGCGGGATAACCACATACTGACCGCACCAAACCTCGGCAACGAATTCTGGCGCAACGTGCCGCTCGCGGCGATGCTGGCCGAGCATCTTGGGCACCTCCCGGTGCGTATCATCAACGACGCCGAGATGCAGGGGCTTGCTGCTATCGAAGGGAAAGGGATCGAGTTCGTGCTGACGCTCGGCACGGGTGCAGGCACCGCGCTTTTCCGCGATGGCGAACTCATGCCGCATCTCGAGTTGGCGCATCATCCGGTGAGCAAGAACAAGACGTACGACGAATATCTCGGCAATGCGGCGCGCGACAAGGCGGGCAACAAGCGCTGGAACCGCCGCGTGGAGAAGATCATCGGCATTCTGAGTTCGCTCGTGAACTACGACCGTCTGTGGATTGGCGGCGGCAACGCAGCCAACCTTAACTTCGACTTGCCGGATAACGTGAAAGTCGTCTCGAACGAAGCAGGTATTGAAGGGGGCGCGCGGCTTTGGCACCCGCGTTCAGTGCGCGAAACGCGGCAGTTGCCGGCTGGAGCGTTTGAATGACATCCATTGGCGATACGGGTCTCAAGCTCAGTCCCGGTCACGATGATCCGGAGAAGGCGCTGGCGAAGGTCGAACTCGTGATCACGGATTGCGACGGCACCTTGCTCTATACGGATAAATCGCTCGGTGAGCCTGCGAAGGAAGCGGTGCGCAATCTGACCGCCGCGGGTGTCCGCTTCACCGTGGCGAGCAGCCGGCCGGGCAAGGGCATGCATTCGATCGTCGAAACGCTTGGGATCCAGTCGCCGTTTGCCGCTTTCAACGGCGGCAAACTCGTTGATCCCGCCGGCTGGAAGACCTTGAGCGCTCACTTGTTGTCGCGCGACGCGGCGCAAGCGACCTTGGAGAGCCTGGAGCGCGACGGAGTGGATGCATGGGTGTTCATCGACGACCAGTGGTACATCACGAATCCCGGCGGCGAATACGTGCCGCTGGAGCGCCGGACCGTGGGATACGACGCGGTGGTGGTCAAGCGTTTCGAGGACATCGACCTGGATTCGGTCGAAAAGATCGTGGCATCGACGAAAGACGCGGTGCTGCTTGGACGAAAGGAGGCCGAGTTCCAGGACACGCTCAAGGGCCGCGCCATGGCAATGCGCTCACAAACCTATTACCTCGACATCACGCATCCGCTCGCGAACAAAGGCGAGGGCGTGCGCGAACTGGCGCGGCTGGCGGGCGTTGCGCTGGGAAACGTGGCGGTGCTGGGAGACATGGGCAACGACGTCGCCATGTTCGACGTGGCGGGCGTTTCCATTGTGATGGGTCAGGCGTCGGCAGACGTTCAATCGCACGCAACGTTTGTGTCGGCTACGAACGATGAAGACGGCTTCGCTTTAGGCCTCAACGGATTGCTGGCGGCCCGGAAGGGAAAATGATGATGCGAGGGTTGAGGAGAACGAGGACGCGTAGGAGAGCGACATCGGCGCCATGCGATGCTGACTGGCAGCATCAAGCGGTGGCGCCGACGAAGCGTTGCTCTCGTCTCGACTCCAGCCAACAAAACTGCGCGGGACTCGCTTTAACGGCGCGTCACGACAGCGTTCTGCTTAGCGGCGACGCATTTGCGGACGTTGACCGCCGCCGGTTGCGCGTTCGTCCTTGTGCCGGAAGTTGATCCGGCCTTTCGTCAGGTCATACACCGACAATTCCAGCGTCACACGGTCGCCCGCGAGAATCCGGATGTGGTTCTTGCGCATGCGGCCCGATGCGTACGCGCCCACGACCACGCCGTTGTCCAGCGTCACGCGGTAGCGGCTGTCGGGAAGCACTTCGTCAACAATGCCGTCCAGCTCGAGTAACTCTTCTTTCGCCATATAAAGCTCCTTAAATCATCTATTCGATGCGATTGTATGCGAGACCGGCCCGACCTCGCGATGCCTTTTAACGTCTAACAGCCGCATCTAGTCACAGATCTGCAACAGTCTGCCCGTCGATCTGGCCGTCGATCAGTTTTTCCGCATGCAACAAGCACGCCCGGCGAGCCTGGCCGCCGTTTTCAAACGATCCGGTCTGTTCAATGCGGAACACGCGGCTTTCGCCCGTTGCTTCCTCGCCTGCCGGCGGCGCGCGGCGGATGCGCACCGACGCTTCGTAGCCGGTATCCGCTGCACGGACTGCGGCACCGCCGTCACGGGCGCCACGGGGGTAAATCAGCGGATGAATTTCATAACCTTTGTACGTCTTAAGCGGCTTGACCAGTTCTTTCATGTTTCCTGAGTTCCTGTATTGCGCCCGCCCGGGCATCGAAATGGTGCGGACGATGCCTTGAAAACCACTTCGTCGACCGTTCGGTGCCCCATGGCACGCGCGGCCGACCAAGCGCTTACGAGCAAAAAATGACGCGCGGCGCACACATGGCGCAGCCGCTCGCTGGGCTGTAGGTGTTGAAGAACGTCGCGGTAACACCGCAGTAACACGTGCGCCGCGCATGTCGCGCTGCCCATGCCCCTATGCACGTATTACCTATGCAACCATGCGCGGTACAACGCGTGGAAACAAGCAACCGTCGACGTCGCTGCTGTTTAAACTTTGAAGACGAATGCAGGGCCGCGACCGTTTGCGGAGCCCACACTGCCGGGGCGATGACATTCAGCCAAAGCGAAGCGCTGAAATGTTGGATGGATCGCTGCTGCCGTGGCAAACACGCTGCGCTAGAAGCGCACTATGTATTATTAGACAGCAAATCAGAAAAAAGTTCCGCTGTCGCCGGAGGCCCCGCCTCTCGATGCTGCAATGCTGACATGCCGTCCGACGGGAGCTGCGCTTGGCTTCCGCGCTGTTTCTGCCGAATCGTCTTAAGTCATCCAACCGCCTTCCAGCGGCACCGAAGCATCCATTATAACCATCATAGCCATCCTGCCTTGCGGAACCGCCAGTAAAGGCCAATGTCCAGCGCCAGCATCACGACAATGACCGCCGGATAGCCATAGGCCCAGTCGAGTTCCGGGATGCGGTGGAAGTTCATCCCGTAGATCCCGGCGATCATGGTGGGCACGGCGAACAGTGCTGCAAACGACCCCAGCCGCTTGGTCACTTCGCTTTCCGCCAGCGAAATCATGCCCAGGTTGACCTGAATCGCGGTAACGATCATTTCGCGGCGTCCTTCGATGGTTTTCACGATACGCAACAGGTGATCGTACACATCGCGGAAATAATCCTGCATGCCGGTACAAATGCCTGGCGCGCGGCCGCCGTACAGCTTGCTGACCGCCTCCAGCAGCGGCGCGGTGTGATGTTGCAGCAGGACAAGCCGGCGCTTCAGGGAGTACAGGTCTTCGATGATCACCCGCGACGCCGCCGACCCGTTGCGCTCGAAAATGCGTTCCTCGAGTTCGTCGAGCTCCGCGCCGAGCGTTTCCAGAATGGGGAAATACCGGTCGACTACATTGTCGATCAGCGCGTACATCACGAATGCCGGGCCGTGTTCCAGCAAATGCGGTTCGCGCTCGCACCGCTTGCGCACGTCCTGGAAACCCTGGCTCGTCCGGTTACGGACGGACAGCACGTAGTTCTTTCCGACGAACACGTTGATCTCGCCGACCACCAGCTCGTTGTCGGTATCGAGTTCCACGGTGTGGAGCACGCAAAACAGCGAGTCCGCGTACTCGTCGATCTTCGGGCGTTCGTGGCCTTGCTGAGCGTCTTCCACGGCAAGTTCGTGCAGCCCGAACTGGTGTGACATATGCGCGAGTTCGCCCGGGCCGGGGTCCTTCAGCGCGACCCAGACGAAGCAGTCGGAAATGTCCCGGTATGCGGAAATATCGTCGATAGCGACGTCGGCGAGCTTGCGGCCTTTCTGGTAAGCCGCGCAATTAACCAGCATGGATTCCTGCCCCCGCACACGGTGATGGTGCCGGCGCATGCCGCCTTTCGCGAAGAGCGGCAGCGTATCAGGGAGGCATGGCCGGGATTGCGGTAGATGTTAGCGGATTTGCCGGGCGCCTACTGCGCAGGCGTCTTCCCTGATCCGTCGTCTTGCAACCCGGCCGGCACGCAAGTTACGTCTCGCTATGCGAGTAGTCCGAGGTCAGTTCGGAACTGAGCCGCGGCGTTTCCGCCTGCGGCGCCAGGGAGTTGTCGCGTTTCGTGAGCTTGCCTTCCACGGAAGCGCCAACGTCCATGCGCAGTTGCTGGTAATAGATGTTGCCGTTCACATGCGCATTCGATTGCAGCTCGACAAAATGCTCGACGGTGACATCGCCGGTGATGGTGCCGTTGATCACGATGTCATACGCGATGACATTGCCTGTGATCGAACCTTGGTCGCTGACGACCAGCAGCGTCTGCTCGCCCGCGCGGCCCGTCACGTTGCCCTTGACGTGGCCATCCATGCGCAGCCCGTCGCTGAATTCGAGGTTGCCGGCGATCTGGACATCGTGTGCGATCAGCGTAGCCAGCTTGGCTTGACTGACGCCGGGAGATTTTTTCTTGAACATGGGAGAACCCCTTCTGGTCTGGATTGCAAAAATGGTTGCCGGTCATGGACGGATCGATGTGCCGGCGTGGAGGGTGGCTTGGGACCGGTCGGTCTAGTTCGACTTGTCCCGTTGACGCTTGAGGAAGGTCAGGTCCGTTCGCATTCGATGAATCTCCGCCGAGCTTTCGGCCGCTTGCTGCTCCATGACGAGCCGCGTCGCCACTTCGTGGTCGAGAGCGAGGCGCGCCTTCGAAAGTTGCTCGCGGATCTCGCGTTCAGACATGGGCGGTGCGCACAACGCATCGGCCTTCTTGCTGTTGTCGCGCGACGTGACAAGTGCGAAGCCCGCCGCCGCCAGCGCGGCCGCGGCGCAGGCAGCGGCAATCGTGCCGAGCAACAGCATGGGCCACGTCGGACCGCGTCTTGATGTCAGCGAATAGGTGCGGCGCGTGAGCTTGTGCGAAGGCCTGTTTCGATCAGTTCGCGGCATTGGATTTCGGCTTGAAGAGGGCGAGATAAGACGTGGGATTGAGTTGTGTCCCGTCGATGATCACCTCGAAGTGCAAGTGCGGTCCGGTCGAGCGGCCCGTCGAGCCGATTTCGGCAATCTTCTGGCCGGGCATGACGAGATCGCCCACTTTCACGAATATCTTCGATGTATGTCCGTAGCGGGTAATCACGCCGCTGCTGTGCTGGATATCGATGGCATTGCCGTAGCCGCCATGCGGTCCCGCCTGGATCACGCGGCCGCCCGCGCTGGCGAAGATAGCCGTGCCTGTAGGGGCAACGAGATCCACGCCCGGATGAAAGTTCAGATGTCCTGTGAAAGGGTCGATGCGGTTGCCGAATGGCGAACCGGGGCGCGCAGCGGGCGCGGGCTGGCGGCCCGGAAACGCCATGTATGACGCGTAGTGAGCGAGCACGGCGTCATCGAGTGCACCGATGGTTGTATCGAGGCAATCGAGCGCGCTTTGTGTCCGCTTCAACCGCTGCGGCGCGGAACCGGTAGCCGCCGCGTGCTGGGCGTCGCAGAGGCGCGGCGGCATTGATGGTCCGCCCGATGCGCTGCTGTCGAGCGGCGATTCGTCGTCGTTATCGGGGAGCGGCGGAACCACGTGGATGTCCGGATGATCGGCCGCGCGCCGTGCCGCTTTCAATTGTGCTTCGAAGTCCTGAAGTTCATTCACTTGCGACACGAGTTCGATCACACGCGGTTCGATATGCGTGAGTGTTGCGCTGATCTTGCCGAGCTCATCGATTTCGTAGGAGCGCCGCTCTGTTTGCGCTTTCTCTTCGGCCGCGTGCGTGTTGCCCATGGCCGCGCCAATCGCGATGCCAAGCGCGAGCGCGGCCAGGATCATCGCAACGACGGCGACGATCACCATGGCGCGGACAGTGCGCGCTTCGACGAAACGCACACGCTGGTGCGACACGTTCCGGCGGGACCAGATGACGAACGCCATCAGCGCACCGAACGCGGCAAACGCGCGCGCAAAAACGGGGGCGAGCAAACACCCCCGGGCGATGGATGACCGGTCTGTCTGCGAGTGATAAATATGAGATGGATAAAGGTCACGTCCATGTGAAAACGCCGCAGCAGGGCTACGGCGGAAAGCCTTATGGGCGGACGATTATGCACCCGTTACGCGAATGCGTATCTCATATATAAGGGGAGCTGAACAAACACGAAATTCACGGCCTCACCGTTTCGTTCCATAGCATCTCGCGCGCCTCGCCCATCAGCAGCGGACGATTGATTTCAGCCACTGTGCGCAAGAAATCCCACACTGCCGTGATGCGTTTCAGTTTGCGCAAATCTTCGCGGCAGGAGAGATAAAAAGCGCGCGTGACGACGATGTCATCGGCGAGAACGGGCACGAGGCGCGGGTCCTGCGCGGCCATGAAACACGGCAGGATTGCGAGCGAGCGGCCCTGCAACGCGGCGTGATATTGCGCGATCACGCTGGTGCTCCGCCAACGCGATACAGCACCCGGAATCGCGCGTTCGAGATAGAGCAGTTCGTAGCTGAACGCGAGGTCATCGATATAACTCGCGAAGCGATGTGTCGCGAGGTCTTCCACCCGGCTTATCTGTTCATGCTGGTCGAGATACTCGCGCGTGGCGTAGAGGCGCAAGCGGTAGTCGCAGAGTTTGGTGTAGACGGTCTGGCCGTGTTCCGGGCGCTCGAGCGTGACGGCGATGTCGGCCTCGCGCTTGGACAAGCTGACGAAGTGCGGCACCGGCAACAAGTCGATGAAAATCTGCGGATGCACGTCTTGAAAGCGCGCGAGCTGCGGCGCCAGAAAGAAGCAGCCGAAACCTTCGGTCGAGCCAACTCGCACGTGACCGGACAACGCGTGTCCCGAGTTGGCAATGTGCTCGGTCGCCGATTGAACCGTGCTTTCCATTGCGTCGACATATGCCAGCAGACGCTGTCCTTCGGCGGTCATGATGAAACCGCCGCTGCGGGATTTATCGAAGAGGAGGGTGCCGAGTGCGTCTTCCAGTGCGCGCACGCGCCGCGCGACCGTCGTGTAATCGACGCCCAGACGCTTCGCCGCGCCGCTTGCGCGCTGGGTTCGCGCCACTTCGAGGAAGTACCGGAGATCGTCCCAGTTCAGGTTGCTAAGGCCCGGAGTCGTGCTTTTTTGCATATCGGATGGGTATTTGTATCCATACTTCGTAGAGATTTGCATAACTATACTGAAGGTTGTGGACTCTCCCTAGCCGTTGTGTAATGGGTGAGCCAACAACATTCAAATAATCCGGAGACGACATTCCCCCTGGCGACCCGCGCGGCATTTTCCGCGTGCGTCCGCGTCTCTGTCATCCCGTTCCACCAGGAACGTTCCGTTCAAGGAGCCTCTCTATGAATACCGTTGCTGACCGTCCGTCGCAGGCCGAACAATCCAACGCCGGCGTGCGCACGGCAAAATTGCTGATCGATGGCAAGTTCGTTGAATCGACGACGCAGGAGTGGCGCGATATCGTGAACCCTGCGACCCAGGAGGTCGTTGGCCGGGTGCCGTTTGCGACCGAGGCAGAAGTGGACGCCGCCGTGGCGTCGGCGGCAAAAGCGTTCCAGACGTGGCGCCTGACGCCGCTTGGCGCACGCATGCGCATCATGCTGCGCTTCCAGGACCTGGTGCGCCAGAACATGAAACGGATCGCGCAGACGCTGACGGCCGAGCAGGGCAAGACGCTGCCCGATGCCGAAGGCGATATCTTCCGCGGCCTCGAAGTGATCGAGCATGCGTGTTCGATCGGCACGCTGCAGCAGGGCGAATTCTCCGAGAACGTCGCGGGCGGCGTGGATACCTACACGCTGCGCCAGCCCATAGGCGTGTGCGCCGGCATCACGCCGTTCAACTTCCCCGCCATGATCCCGCTGTGGATGTTCCCAATGGCGATCGTCTGCGGCAATACGTTCGTGCTGAAGCCATCGGAACAGGACCCGTTGTCCACCATGGAGCTGGTCGAGCTGGCGCTCGAAGCGGGCATTCCGGCGGGCGTGCTGAATGTCGTGCACGGCGGCAAGGACGTGGTCGATGCAATCTGCACGCATCCGGACATCAAGGCGATCTCGTTCGTCGGATCGACGCATGTGGGAACGCATGTTTACAACCTCGGCAGCCAGCACGGCAAGCGCGTGCAGGCCATGATGGGCGCGAAGAATCACGCAGTCGTCTTGCCCGATGCAAACCGCGAGCAGACGCTAAACGCGCTTGCCGGTGCGGGTTTTGGAGCGGCGGGGCAGCGTTGCATGGCGACATCGGTGGTGGTGTTCGTGGGGGCATCGAAGGACTGGTTGCCGGAACTGGTCGAGCGGGCGCGCGGTTTGTCCGTGAACGGCGGCACGGAAGCGAACACCGACGTCGGACCGGTCGTCTCGCGCGCGGCCAAGGAGCGGATCCTCGGGTTGATCGATGCAGGCGTGAAGGAAGGTGCAACCCTTTCGCTGGATGGCCGCGATGTAAAGGTGAAGGGATACGAGCAGGGCAATTTCATTGGCCCGACGGTGTTCTCTGGCGTCACCACCGACATGACCATCTACAAGCAGGAGATTTTCGGACCGGTCATTTGCGTGCTGGAAGCCGCAACGCTTGACGATGCCATTGCACTGGTCAACCGCAATCCGATGGGCAACGGCGTTGGCCTCTTTACGCAAAGCGGCGCGGCGGCGCGCAAATTCCAGAGCGAGATCGATGTCGGCCAGGTGGGGATCAACATTCCGATTCCCGTGCCGGTGCCGTATTTCAGCTTCACCGGATCGCGCGGTTCGAAGCTGGGCGACCTTGGACCGTACGGCAAACAAGTCGTGCAGTTCTATACGCAAACCAAAACCGTCACGTCGCGCTGGTTCGACGACGCCACCGTCAACGACGGCGTCAACACGACTATTTCGCTGCGCTAAGTTGGTTGTCAGGTTTGCGAAGCAATAAAAAGGGGAACGCAATGGAAATCGGCTTTATCGGATTGGGCAACATGGGCGGCCCCATGGCCGCCAACTTGCTGAAAGCGGGGCATTCGCTGACGGTTTTCGATTTATCGAAGACGGCATTGCAGGCGGCCGTCGATGCAGGCGCGCGGACGGCCGCATCGCCTCGTGAGGCGGCTCAGGCAAGTGAGGTGGTGATCACCATGCTTCCGGCCGCCGCGCACGTCAGGGCGGTGTATCTGGAACCGGATGGCGTGCTCGCCGGGGTTCGTCCGGGCGTGCCGCTGATCGACAGCAGTACGATCGATCCGGCGACCGCGCGGCTGATTGGCGAAGCCGCTTCGAAGCAGGGCAATCCATTCGCCGATGCCCCCGTTTCCGGCGGCACCGTCGGCGCGCAGGCGGGCACGCTGACGTTCATGGTCGGCGCCAATGCTGAGTTGTTCGAAACGCTCAAACCGGTGCTCGCCGGCATGGGCAAGAACATGGTTCAGTGCGGCGAAACGGGGACGGGTCAGATCGCGAAGATCTGCAATAACCTGCTGCTCGGCATTTCGATGATCGGCGTGGCGGAAGCAATGAAACTGGGTGCGTCGCTTGGGATTGAACCAGGCAAGCTTGCCGGAATCATCAATACATCGACAGGACGTTGCTGGAGCGCCGATACGTGTAATCCCTACCCTAACGTTTTACCGAATGCCCCTTCGTCACGCGGGTATACGGGGGGGTTCGGCGCGGATCTCATGTTGAAGGATCTGGGGCTGGCCGTTGATGCAGCGCGTCAAGTCAAGCAACCCATCCTGCTGGGTGCGCTCGCGCAGCAGCTCTACCAGACCATGAGCATGCAGGGCTTGGGCGGGTTGGACTTCTCCGCGATCATCAAGCTGTACAGTAGCGAGGAGGCCTGATTAATATTTGCCGATTGCGAATTGCTGCGGCGCATTTTATGTGATCTTTTAAGCTGCGTTGCAGCATCGCATTCGCTCTGCCATGCCAAGCAAGGACATGGGGAATACGATGATTCGCTTCTTCTGATTTTGGCCTATTCTCAAAGCACGACGTTCATGTCTTCATCTGTATTAGTAAGTAAATTACTAACTGAGCGATGAATTCAGTGATGAAGGCAGCGAAGCCGCTTTGAGATGTTTATTAGGTTTATCAGGTTAATTAAGGCCAGCGAAATGCCGGCGGCAAATAGCCAGGATCAAGGAGAGCCAGATGCAAACAACTCGTCATTTTCACATGGAATTGCGGCATGCAACGCTGCCGACCTACGTGTTCAGCTACCTGTTCCCGTTGGTGCTGCTGGCGTATGAGTTATGGCGCGTAGGTTCGTGGGTGGCCGTGCGTGGCTTCAACTTCGCGGACTTCAGTTCGATGGGGTATGAATTTGCGCTGATGCTAGCGGTGTTTGCAATCCAGATTATTGTTGAAATCGCATTCATGGCTGCGGCCATGTTGACGAAACACCATGACGTTGCACATCGTGCAGGTAACTTGCTGCTTGGTGTGTTCTGCTCGGTGGTGGTGCTCGGATTTGACCTCGCACTGCAATACGCAATGTAACGTCAAAATAAAAGCGCGCGGTTTATGTGAGCAGTCGCGCTATTCAGGTTCTCGCAGCAATAAAAAGCCTGTTCGAATGTTTTGTTCGAGCGGGCTTTTTTCGTTGGGTTTTAAGCGCTTGCGGATTCGAAAATCAGCAACCTACCGCGGTTGGCAATTCAGGCGCCGACTGCGAGCGTGATTCAAAGCATTTCTTGTTCGCTTCCTTGAGCGCCGTGCGCAATCCTTCCTCGATCACCGGGTGATAGAACGGCAGCTTCAACATGTCTTCCACGGACAGTTCCAGTTGTAACGCCCATGCAAGCAGATGCCCGAGATGTTCGAGGGCCGGTCCACACCCTTGCGCACCGAGCAATCTGCCGGTCTTGGCGTCGGCATAGACATGCAGCAAACCCCGATTTTGCCGCAGTACGCGACTGCGCCCCTGGGTTTCGAACGACACGCTTCCGGTTACTGTCATCTGCTTGTCGAGGTCGTCGTAGGACGCACCCGCGATCGCGACTTGTGGCTCGCAGAACACAATGGAAAATGGCACCTTGCGTTTGACGGATTGGACATCAGGAAAACACGTGGCGTTGTCGCCGGCGAGCTTCCCTTCGTCGGCGGCATCGGAGAGAAAGGGACGCGTGCCGTCGCAATCGCCTGCCATGAAGATATTGCTGTCGCCACACTGCATCGACTGTTCGTTGAAGAGGGGAACGCCCTTGTCGTTAAGTTCGACGCCGGTCTTTTCAAGCTGCAATGAAGTCAATGCAGGCTTCCTGCCGGTCGCCACGAGCACGCGGTCGAAGCGCTCAGTGCGTTCGGTCCCATCCAGCGCTTTAAAGCGGATCGTGGGTTCTCCATCCTGCATCGATTTTTCGAGGATGGTCGCGTCGGGGTCGAGGTAAAACTCCTGCTGCAGCGCTTCAATCAATGTATCGCGCACAGGAGTGTCCGACAGCGCACCCACCTGGTTTTTCTGGCTGAACATGAAGACTTCCACGCCGAGTCGGGCGAATGCCTGGCCGAGTTCCAGGGCGATTGGCCCCGCGCCGAAAACGGCGCAGCGTTTGGGCAGGGTCTTCAGCTCGAAGACATCGTCGCTTGTGATCAGGTGGTCGCCGAACAACTTGAAATCGTCTGGAACGATGGATGCCGAGCCTGTGGCGATCACTACGGCCGTGGCTTCCACGCGCGCGAAGTCATCGATGAGAAGAACGGTACGCGACTCGAAGCGAGCGTAGCCACGGATCACCGTGTCCTGAGGAAACGAATCCGTCTCCTCCAGCACCCCTTTGACGAAGTGATCGCGCTCCTTGCGCACATAGGCTAATACATGCTCACCGTTTGCTTCAAGCTCATACGTGCCTTCAATGCCTCGGGGCGCTTGTGCCTTTGCATCGTGTAGTCCATTGGCCGCCGCGAGCAGCAGCTTGGACGGCATGCAGCCCACGCGCGCGCAGGTGGTGCCGAACTCGGCGCCTTCGATGATTACAGCCTTTTTGCCTGCATGCCGTGCCGCACGATACGCGGCCATGCCAGCCGTCCCAGCGCCAATGACGGCGACGTCCACCTTGATCTGCTTCATTGTTACCCTTGCATTAGATAGGTTCGACTGCGTACTCGAGCGTGTTTTCTACGACCACTGCGGATGTGCCCCGTCCAGGCTCCGGTCGAGCTGGAACGCGGTGCTGATCAGCGCAAGATGGGTCAGTGCCTGGGGGAAATTGCCCAACGCTTCGCCGCTGATCGCAACCTCTTCGGAGTACAGGCCAACGTGGTTGGCATAGGCCAGCATCTTCTCGAATATCAGCCGTCCTTCATTCACCCGGCCTGCTCGCACAAGTGCTTCCGCGTACCAGAACGAACACGCGCTGAAACCGCCTTCCTCGCCGGGAAGACCATCGAGCGAATCGCCGCGCGTGTAGCGGAAAATCAGCGGATCGACGCCTAGTTCGCTGCCGATTGCATCGAGCGTCGAAAGCCAGCGCGGATCTTTCGGGCCGATAAAACGTACGAGCGGCATCATCAGCGTGGATGCATCCAGCGTCGCCGAATCGGGCGTCTGCACGAAGCTCTGGATCTTGTCGTTCCAGAAGTTCGCGTAGATATCGGCGTGAATGGCGTCGCGTACCGCGTTCCACTCGGCGAACGGCGCGGGCAGAGAACGTTTTTGCGCGAGGCGGATTGCGCGATCCATGGCGACCCAGCACATCAGGCGGGAATGCAGCAATGGCCGGCCGCCGTTGCGAAATTCCCAGATTCCCTGGTCTGCTTGTTGCCAGTTTTCCGCAACGAAATTCACCGTCTGCGTGACGTGGCCCCAGCCGTCGTAGGAAATGGCTTCGCCGTATTTGTTGTACAGGTAAATAGCGTCCAGCAACGCACCGTAGACGTCGAGCTGCGTTTGATCGCGCGCTCCATTGCCGACCTGCGGAGGTTCGCTGCCGGTGCCATAAAGTTCGGGGACGATTTCTTCTTCCGGCGTCTCCTCGCCGTCTACCGCGTACATGACCCGGAACGACCCGTCCGAGCCGCACTCCTTGTTGCGCTCGGCGATCCAGTTCTTGAAGTTGCGTGCCTCGCCAATGTAGCCCAGCCGGAGCAACGCGTAGACGGAGAATGCAGCGTCACGAATCCAGGTGTATCGATAATCCCAGCGGCGTTTGCCATCCGATGTTTCCGGCAACCCGAACGTCGGCGCAGCGACAATCGCGCCAGTTTCCCGCGAGCTCAACAACTTGAGCAGCAGCGCGGAGCGCATCACGACTTCGCGATAACGGCCGCGGTAGGTGGATTGCGCGGACCATTCGCGCCAGAAGTCGATGGTGCCGGACAGCGCTTCCTTGCAAGGAAGCGTCCTGCGCAAGGCTTCAGATTCCGCGCCGAAGATGAAGCAAACCGTCTCGTCCTCCTTGAGATCGAAGCTTGCGACAGCGTCGTCGTGATCGATCGACAAGGGCACGGTCGCATCGAGCGTGAGGGCTTCTGTCTGAGCGCCGGCCGCCCGGCTTGCGGGCGTGAAGCGCAGCGTATTGGCATCGACTTGCGTAATTTCGTGACTGCCGCGGGCATAGTCCAAACGCGGCGCGCAGCGCATTTGCACGGACATGTCGCCGTAAATCGCACGCACGATCCGCACGACGCAATTGGAGGTCGCCTTGGCGTCGTCGTCATCCGAGACGGGCATGAAGTCGACGATCTCGCACACGGCCTGCGCCGACATGAAGCGCGTCAGCAGCACGTTCGTTTCCGGCAGATACATCTGCTTCGTGCGCGAGACGTCGAAGGTCGGCGTGATGCTGAACGCGCCGCCATTTTCCGGGTGCAGCAGCGATCCGAACACAGTCGGCGAATCGATGCGCGGAAAGCACATGAAATCGATCACGCCATCGGTCGACACGAGCGCGGTCGTGCGCATATTGCCGATCAACCCATGCGCCTCAACCCCAATGCCCTGTTCCGGTCGGGGGCGGTCTTCGCGAGAGCTAACCATTGTCGGCAAAGCCCGGATACAGGGTCATGCCGCCGTCCACGAACAAGGTGGTGCCAACCACATAGTCGCTGTCGTCGGACGCCAGCCAGACCGCTGCCCGGCCGATATCCTCGCTCTCGCCAATCCGGCCGTAGGGCACGAGTTCGAGCAGCGCCTTCAACGCTTCGGGGTTGTCCCACGCCGCCTTGTTGATCGGCGTGCGGATGGCGCCCGGTGCAATCGAATTCACGCGGATCCCGTGCGGCGCGACTTCCTGCGCGAGCGATTTCATCATCATCTGGATGCCGCCTTTCGACGATGCATAGTTGACGTGTCCCGCCCATGGAATCACCTCATGCACCGAGCTCATGCAGATGATCTTGCCCAGCGCCTTGGACACGGGACGCGAACCGCGCCGGAGGAATTCACGCACGGCGCGTTGAGCGGTGAGGAACTGGCCCGTGAGGTTCACGTTCAACACGGCGTTCCAGTCGGCGAGCGACATGTCGACGAATTTCGCGTCCTTCTGCAGGCCGGAATTTGCGACCACGATGTCGACCGTTCCGAAACGCTTGATCAATGTGTCGAACATGGCGTCGATGTCGGCTTCGTCGGAGACATCGGCCTGGATGGCGATAGCCTGGCCGCCGGCTTTTTGTATCGATGCCGCGAGCGCTTCAGCAGCTTCGCCATGCGAGTGGTAGTTAATCGCGACGCTCGCGCCGGCATCGGCGAGCGCTTGAGCCACGCCGTAGCCTATGCCCGAACTGCCACCGGTGATGAGCGCGACCTGACCTTCGAGTACTGGGTTCATAACGTTCCCTGATTCGGTGCGAAGCGCGCTGTAGGCAACGCGTTATTGCGTAGCGCCTGCTCGCGATGCACCTGCTGGGGGCCGGCCTTAAGCCGGAGACGTCAGGGGACGGAGCAAGTGCCGGTCCCGCTCGCGAAAGCGTTCGTGGACTGGCGCCAAGGCGTCCTGCTTGCTATTCCGACTCCACCCCAAGCGCGGGAAAACGTTCCGTGGGATAGGCGATCTCGTCTTGCGACGCGACGATCTCAAGCTCATAGCGTCCGGCCTGGAATGTATTCCGTACGACGGCGTTCACTGCGGCAAGCGTGTGCTCCAGCGCATCTCGCACCGAGTCGCCCAGCAGCGTACGCGCGAGAAATACCGCGCTGGTCAGGTCGCCCACGCCGACCGGTTGCCGCGCGAAAGGGTAGAGCGGCCGCTGCGCAAACCACGCTTCGGTCGCGGTCACGGCGAGCATGTTGAAGGTATCGGCGCGGCTGTTTCTGTCGATCAGGTGTTTGACGAGGATGACTTTCGGGCCACGGGCGATCACCTCGCGGCAGGCCGCGACCGCTTCGTCCACCGTTTCGATGGTGCGTCCCGTCAGCTTCTGCAATTCGATGTGATTCGGCGTCATGGCATCGGAGACCTCCGGCATGATGTTCACCAAGAACTCCTGGATGCCCGGTTCGACGATGCAGCCGCTAGTCGTGCCCATGACGGGGTCGCAGAAATAGCGCGCTTTCGGATTGACGGCTTTCACCATCCTGACAATTTCCACGACTGCGGCGCCTTGCTCAGGCGAGCCGAGATAACCCGACAGGATTGCATTGCAGCGCGACAGCACGCCGATAGCACCAATCCCTTCGATCACGCGCGTCAGTTCGTCGGCGTCGACAACCCCGCCGGTCCAGCGCCCGTATTGCGTGTGATTCGAAAACTGCACGGTGTTGAGCGGCCAGACGTTGACGCCCATGCGGCGCATGGGGAAAACCGCCGCGCTGTTGCCTGCGTGGCCGAAGACCACGTGTGACTGAATACTGAGGACGTTTTGCATGATGGTTTTTAGAGGTGCAGGACAGCGGCCTCACGGCCGCGCACGAAAACCGCATGCATGTTCGGCATGCCAGACATCATTGTGCCGTGGTTTTTGCCTGTATCGGAAGATCCTGTCCGTGGAACCTGCTCGTGAAAGACCCGTGAGAGCGGGATCCGCTTGGCATCACTTGGCACGAGGATTGCTAAAACTCGTGGATTTGATGCGACGCATAAGGGCGAGAGTCTGTCCGCCAAAGACATTCCATCGGATTGCCAAGCGATTTTGACGAACTCGCGCATCAATTTCCGAAAAGCAGGTGCGAACTATTCACCTTTGCAGCAAAATCATCCCAAACCGCTCAATCAACTGTTGTTCAAACTGAGGTTCAAATCCTCTGGAGAAAACCACCCAGTCCCATTCGAGTCATTCGCCAGCAAGCACCGGTAAACAGCTGAAACAAGCTACAAACAGGCCAGAGACAGGCCGCAAAACAGGAGGTCGGTATGGAGACGCTGACAGGAAATCGTACGGATCTGCAGAAGAACACGCTGGCTATCGTCCTTGCGGGCGGCCGGGGTACCCGGCTCGGACCGCTCACGAATAAACGCGTTAAGCCAGCAGTGCATTTTGGCGGCAAATACCGGATCGTGGACTTCGCGTTGTCGAATTGCCTGAACTCAGGCATCCGGCGCATCGCGGTTGTCACGCAATACAAGGCGCATTCGCTCTTGCGCCACCTGCAGCGCGGCTGGGGTTTCCTGCGCGGCGAGTTCAACGAGTTCATCGATATCTGGCCGGCCCAGCAACGCGTTGACTCAAGCTGGTACAGGGGGACGGCGGATGCGGTCTTCCAGAACCTGGACATCATCCGGTCGATCGGGCCCGAGTACATCATCGTGCTGGCGGGGGACCACATCTACAAGCAGGACTACACGCGCATGATTCTCGATCACGTCGAGAGCGGCGCGGATTGCACGGTCGGCTGTATCGAGGTGCCGCGCATGGAGGCGACCGCGTTCGGCGTGATGCACGTCGATGCACAGCGTCGTATAACGGATTTCCTGGAGAAGCCGGAGGATCCTCCCGCGATGCCGGGCAAGCCGGACGTCGCGCTCGCGAGCATGGGCATCTATGTGTTCAGCGCGAAGTACCTGTATCAATTGCTCGAAGAAAACATCCTGACCTCCGATACGGATCACGACTTCGGCAAGGACATCCTGCCGCGTGTGGTGACAAGCGGCAAGGCGATCGCGCACCCGTTCGGCATGTCATGCGTGACGTCGGAAACCGACCCGAACGCACCGCCGTACTGGCGTGATGTGGGTACCGTGGACGCATATTGGTCGGCAAATCTGGACCTCGCGTCGACCATTCCAGCGCTCGACTTGTACGACCGCAAATGGCCCATCTGGACGAATCAGGAGCAGTTGCCGCCGGGCAAGTTCGTGCGCGACCTGCACGGGCAGCAGGGCGCGATCAACAACTTGCTTGTGTGCGGCGGCTGCGTGATCTCGGGTTCCCAAGTCGCGCGGTCGGTGTTTTCATCGGCGGTGCGGGTGCATTCGTTCTGTCACATTAACGAAGCCGTTCTGTTGCCGCAGGTCACGGTAGGCCCGAGCTGCCGCCTGAAGCGGGTGGTGATCGACCGGGGTTGCACGTTGCCCGAGGGGCTGGTCATCGGTGAAGATCCTGATTACGATGCGGAGCGGTTTTTCCGAACCGAAAACGGCGTGGTGCTCGTGACACAGGACGCGCTGACACGTCTCGGACAAGCGAAGCAGTCATAATTCGGGCGACCGGAAACAAGCCAATGGGGAACCGATGACCGTATGCGTGCTGCATGTTGCAGCGGAGATGTATCCGCTTTTGAAAACCGGCGGCCTCGCCGATGTCGTGAGCGCATTGCCGCCGGCCCAGACGCAACTGGGCACGAATGCCCGCGTGATCCTGCCGGCATTTCCTTCGGTGGTGGCGGGGTTGACGCAGATCGAGCCCGTAGCCGACCTTGGCTGGGCGTTTGGCATCGATCACGTGCGGCTCGAGCGAGGTCTGCTCGGACCGCATGGAATCGTGGTCTACGTAGTCCGCGCGGATGCGTTCTACGATCGGCCGGGCAATCCGTATCTGGACAGCTCGCATACGCAATATGCCGATAGCGACCGGCGTTTCGCACTGCTCGGCTGGGCGGCCGCGCGGCTCGCGAACGGAGCGGACACGGCCTGGAAACCCGACGTCCTCCACGCGCACGACTGGCACGCCGGCCTCGCGCCGGCGTATCTGCGGGCACACGAGCGCGCGACCGGCGCGGCGCGCGTGCCCTCGGTCATGACGGTTCATAACCTCGCGTATCAGGGCGTGTTTCCCGCCGCGGAATTCGGCGTGCTGCAGTTGCCGGCGGATTTTTTCTCCGTCGATGGCGTCGAGTTCTACGGTCATCTGTCGTTTCTCAAAGCCGGACTGTTCTACGCGGATCGCATCACGACCGTGAGTCCGACTTACGCACGCGAGATTCAAACTCACGCTCAGGGCGCCGGGCTCGATGGTTTGCTGCGAACCCGCACGCACGATATCAGCGGCATTCTCAATGGCGTCGATAAAACCGTGTGGAATCCGGCGACCGATACCACCATCAACACGCCTTACTCCATCGCCAAATTCACCGGCAAAGCGAAGTGCAAAGCGGCATTGCAGGAACGTGTCGGGCTGGCGCGCGAGCCGGATGCGTTGCTGTTCGGCGTGGTAAGCCGGCTGACCGAGCAGAAGGGAATTGATCTGTTGCTGTCGGCGCTTCCGGATATCGTCCAGCGCGGGGGGCAACTCGTCGTGCTGGGCACCGGCGATCCAGCGCTTGAAAATGGCCTCAAGAATGCTGCGCTGGCGCATCCGCAAGCGGTTGCCGTGGAGCTTGGATTCGACGAAACGCTCTCTCATTCGATTATCGCGGGCAGCGATATCGTCATGGTGCCGTCACGCTTCGAGCCGTGCGGCCTGACGCAGTTGTACGCGCTGGCATACGGTTCGCTCCCGCTCGTGCACTGCGTTGGAGGGCTCGCCGATACCGTGGTGGATGCGTCGCTGGAGAATCTCGCGGACGAAATCGCTACTGGTTTTGTATTCGAGAAATTCGACCGGCCATCGATTGTTGCCGCGATCCGGCGCGCGTTTGCATTGAAGCAACGGCGGCTGGAATGGAAAGCCGTGGTGCGTCGCGCGATGGAACAGGACTTCGGCTGGGAAGCATCGGCATTGCGATACTGCGACGTGTATCGCGAGCTGATGGGATCGCGTCAGGGTTAGTCGGTTACTCGTCGGCCAGGTCGCGTGCAAGCGCGTGAATCGCGATCTGCACGCGGCTCGACAGATTGAGTTTTCGAAGCACGTTGCGCACGTGAATCTTCACGGTGCTTTCGGCCAGGTCGAGTTCACGCGCAATATCCTTGTTGCTTGCGCCGCGCGCCAGGATCCGCACGATGTCGCGTTCTCTTGGCGTTAATACAGGAGACGCTGAACTGCGTGATTCGAGCGACGTGGGCAGCACGGCTTCTTCCACGTGTGCCGGCGTTCTCATCTGCGCGATCAGCCGCTGAGTCATGCTCTCAGCGATCACGGATTCGCCCGCCGCCGCGCGGCGGATCATGGTAGCGAGCGCATCGGCTTCCATGTTTTTCAACAGATAGCCGCACGCACCGTCACGCAGCGCGCGGGTCAGTTCATCCACGTCTTCCGACACGGTCAGCATGATGACCGCTGTATCCGGCAAATCCTGCCGCAGCAACTGCAACGTTTCGATCCCCGATAACCCCGGCATGTTCAAGTCGAGCAGGATCACGTCCGGGCGATGCTGCTTTGCGCGCTTGAATCCTTCGATGCCATCGGCGGCATCGTCCACGACTTCAAAGTCGGGCAGACGCTGCAATAACGCGCGCACGCCGGAGCGAAACAGCGTGTGGTCATCGATTAAAAGAATGCGGATAGTCATGCTGCCTGCCGTTCGCTGACGGGCAGCAGAAGGTATACGCGTGCGCCCGTGCCAGGTTCGCTGGTCAGCTCTAAGAGCGCGCCAAGCCGCGCCGCGCGTTCATGCATGATGTGGAAACCGACGTGCGCCTCACCGCGGCTGGCGATATTAGCGGGATCGTAACCGTCGCCGTTGTCGTGTATCGTCAGTTCAAAATCGCGCGCGTTCTTGAGCGTAACGTGGACCTGCGTAGCCAGCGCATGTTTGCGTACGTTCGACAACGCCTCCTGAAGAATGAACAGCACCTGTAGCTGCTGGTCGGGCGGCAAGGGCAGTCCGCCTGTTTCGTCGTAGTCGAGTGTGACTACTGCATCCGTTTGCCGCTCGAAGCGCGTGACCGTCTCGTCCACCGCGTCGCGAAGGTTGCCGGTCGCAAACTTCGTGCGGAAATTGACGAGCAGTTCACGCACGTCCTCATAACTTTCCTCGAGACCTCCGCGCAACAACGGTGCGATCTCGCGCACTTCGTTCATGTCGTCGCGGCTGGCGGCGTTATCGAGTAAATGCAGTTGCAGCTTCAGGAAATTCAGGCTCTGCGCAATGCTGTCATGCAGTCCTTGCGCAGGCTCTGCGCAATGCTGTCATGCAGTCCTTGCGCGACCAGGTGACGTTCCTGCGCGACCGCAAGCTGACGCGCCGCCGTGGCGAGCCGATGATTCTGCAAAGCTGTGCCCAGATGTTTGCCGAGCGTTTCGAGCAGCCGTGTTTCCGACGGCAGCATGGGGCGGTCACCGCGAAAATGCAGCGAGAACGAACCCAGCGTTACGTCGTGCGAGACGATGCCGAAGGCCGCGACTGCATCGAAACCTGCCTTGCTGCAACGAGTCGCGGGCCCGCTGTCAGCCGTTTGCTGCATGCGCAGATCGCGTACGACCGTAAGGCCGCTGGTGGCTGCCGCGCCGCACGCGCAGGTGCTGGCCGGCATGCAGCGCTCGGCATTCAGAATGGGCTCGGGCAAACCTTCGGACACAACCAGATGCAGGTTGTCCGCTTCTTGCGCGAGGACGCGAACGGTGCCTCCGCCGGCATTGAACTGGCGCATGACACGCGCAAGAAACCCGCGCCACAGGACTTCAACGTCATGCGCGCCATGCAGGAATGAGGTCATCTCGTAGAGTGCGACCAGCTCGCCGTTGCGGGTGGCGAGTTGAGCGGTTTTGCTTGTCACGCGCAGCGCGAGATCCCGGTACAAGCTTTGAAGCTCGCTCGCCATCCGGTTGAAGCCATGCGCAAGATGACCGAACTCGTCGCGCGATTCGACGGGCAAGCGCGCGCTGAATTCGCGCTGCTCGATACGGGACAAACCGCGCTCCAGACGCCGTACGGGCGTGACGAACCACGCATAGAGCAAATACACGATCGCAATCGTACCCAGGCACGCGAGCGCTGCAAGGGCTATTTGCCAGCGTCGCAGCCAGGCGGTCTTGCGCGCGTTTTCACGCTCGATCATGCGGACCAGGGCATCGGCTTCGGCCACGAACGCGGGCAGCCGGGCGAGATACAGCGAGGGGGTATCGATGGAACTCGATAAATCATGCGAGATTGCTGGCATCAGCGACTCGTGCCAGGACCGCGACACGGCCGCTAGCTGAGCGTGGATTGCGGGTGCGGCGGGAAGGAATAACGGGCGTTCGGGATCTCCGCTTTCCAAATTGGCCAGCGTGAGATCGAGCAGGGTGCTTTGCGACTTTACGTCGGCTTTGTGGCCGGCCCGTGCTTCGTTGAGCTGGATCGCCACGTTACCCGCGCGCATGCGCAGGCTGCCTGCGTCATTGATTGCGGCCCCTGCGCCTTCGAGTTGCCAGGACAGCCAGAGCGTACCCGCAATCATGGACAGAACTAATGCCAGCGCCACGCCGGACAACGCGACAATGCGCGTGGATAAGCGGTATCGGAACGGCGTGGCGAGGGAGGAGGTCAGGTGAAGCGGATGATCGGACATGGAACTGCGTGCTTGCGCGACCGGAATGCAAAGGGTGCTAATTATCCGGCGTGTGAGCGTCCATCAGGGAGAGTCCGACTGTTTTACATATGAACTCACCAATCCGGCCAACGTCCGCCAGAGGCAGAAGCGGGATCGCGGATGCGTCATGAAGACGCAGGGCGTCGTTGGTGGCAATCGCAAGGATTGCCGCATCGGTCAGGTACAGCGGGTCGCGGCCCGCCTCGGGACGCACGACTTCAAGGCGCGGCAAAGGCTCGCGCGTGAAGCCTTCCACCAGCGTCAAGTCCGCTGGTGCGAGCCGAGCGACAAGATCCGCCAGCGGCGGTTCGGGCGCGTCATGCAGTTCGCGCACGATGGCGTATCTGTACGGCGATGCAATCAGCACTTCGCCCGCGCCGGCCGCGCGATAACGCGCGCTGTCCTTGCCCGGCGGTTCGAGATCGATTGAGTGATGACTGTGCTTCACCACGTTCACGACCAGTCCACGCGCGTGGAACCAGGGCAAAAGTGCCTCGATCAACGTTGTCTTGCCCTGTCCCGACCGCCCGCAAATACCAAAGATGCGCAGGTTCGCCGCTGCTTCTGTCATGTCGCTACCCCGTCTTTCCAGCCTTGAATATTAGCGCGTCCGACCGCTTCCATCACATAACGCCGCTCGGCGAGATCGCGCAGCGCCTGAGACATGGCGACGCGAATCCGCAGTTCGACCTGCTCGAACGGTAACACCGAACCCGGCGACTTCTCGTGAACCCGGATGATGTGGAAGCCGAACTCCGTTTCGACAAGTGCAGGGCAGAGGGTACCAGCGGGCGCTGCAAATACAGCGCGTTCGAACGCCGCGACCGTGTCGCCGCGGCCTATTTCACCGAGTGCGCCGCCATCGACGCCCGACGGGCAATTCGACAAGGTACGCGCACAGTGAGCGAAGCGCAGGTCGAGATCGTCGGCGTGCAGCAGTTCATCGAGCGTCTGTTGGGCGCGTTGACGCAGCGCCGCCAGATCCACTTTCTCCGTTACCTGAAACAGGATGTGGCTGACACGCGCGCGCTCGTTCACTCGCCAGCGCTCCAGGTCAGCGAGGTAGTGGCGCTCGCATTCTTCATGCGTGGGTGCAGCAGCTTCAGCGAGTTGATGATCGAGCAACGCTTCGATCATGGCTTCGTCGTTCTGAGCCGAGGCCATGATGTTCAACTGAGCCGCTTCATCGAGTAGCACGCGGCGCAGCACTGCCGCCGTCAGCGCTGCCTGATGTGAGTCCGGCGCTGAGTCCAGCGTACTCCCATGCGCCGGCATTTCGCGCTCCAGGTCTATGTCCGCAAGCTCCACGCCATTGACGATGATCGCCATGATGTTCTCCTCTTGACAGGTTAGCGAGGCCGCACGAGTTGCCATGCGCGGCTCAGGTACGTGACGGAAGCGAAGCCGCTCCAGACGTGCACGAGGCGGGTGAACGGGAAGATCACGAACAGCGACATGCCCATGAACAGATGCATCCGGAATACGAATGGCGCGGCCGCCACGTACTGCGCTGCGTCACCGCGGAACGTGACGACATGCTGCGCCCAAGTCATGAGCTGGACCATCATGTGGCCGTCCATGTGATCCGCTGACTCCCGGATAGTCGACAAGCCGAGCAGCAGGGTGACGAGAATCCACACCAGCAACACCTTGTCGCCAGTGCGGGTCACGGCGGAAACACGCGCGTTGGTGAGGCGGCGGTGAATCAGGATGACGAGACCGGCGAGACACAGGGAGCCCATCACGCCGCCCGCGATCATTGCCACAGCTTGTTTCGTGCTGTGCTCGATCCCGAGCCAGTCCCAAACAGCAACGGGCGTGAGCAGGCCGGCAAGATGCCCGAAGAAGAGTCCGAGAATACCGACGTGAAACAGGATGCTGCCAAGCCGCAGATTGCCGCGATGAAGCAGCTGCGAACTATCGGCTTTCCATGTGTATTGTTCGCGCTCGAAGCGCGCGAAGCTGCCGAACAGGAAAACGGCCGCCGCAATGTACGGATAGATACCGAACAGAAATTGATTGAGCATGAACGTAATCCCTGGAACTTAGTTGGCCGTAGCAGGCGGTCGCGGATGGAAGTGCATCGGCTGGGCGAGCGGCGTGGGCATCGATGGCGCGAGCAGCGGCTCTACACCGTCGGCGCCGGGGCCGAAACGTTCGAGCGCTTCGTCCATGTCGCGGATCGGCGGTGTTTCGGCGGCTTGCGGCACGACATCCGTCATTGAACGGAGCACAGTGAAAACACCTGCGTACGGACTCTCGTCGCGTGCCAGACGATCCCCCAGCGCGGCCAGCACGTGGATGGCTTCATCGAGCAGTGCGGGTGCTTCCACCGGATCGATAGTTCCCAGCACTTCGAGGAACAGCGGCACATGATCGGGCAACTCGTTGGTCGCCATCTCAAGACCCAGCCGGCGATATTCATCCAGAAGGTCGACCATCGCCTGTCCGCGATCGCGGCTCTCGCCGTGAACGTGCTCGAACAGATGCAGCGAGTGCGCAGGATTGCGATCGAACGTTGCAACGTAGTTCTCCTGCAACTCGATCAACGAGTGCTCCCTGAGCAGGGCGAGCAACGGTTGCAAGGCGGCTTGAGTGGCCTCAGGAAAGCCACTGAGTTCCTGATTGATCTCTTGCAAGGCATCGAGCAACTCGGCCTCCGGATAGTCGAGCAAGGTCGAGAGCAACGTGTAAATGGATGTTTCGCTCACGATGCCACTCCCGATTTCTTGCGTGACTTCGGCATGTCCGCGAACACCACGCTGCCTTGCTGTTTCTTGCCGAACAACGATCCCTCCGATACCCCGCCGGAGCAACCATTGCCGAAGGTAAATCCACAACTGCCTTTGTCGTTGAAGCTGTCTTCGGCTTGTTCCTTATGCGATGACGGCACCACGAACCGGTCCTCATAATTGGCGATGGCCATCGTCTGGTACATGTCTTCCACTTGCGCGGGTGTGATGTTCAGACCGTCGAGCAACTCGGGTTCAGCGCGGCCATGCACGACCTCGGCGCGTTTGAACGCACGCATGGCGAGCATGCGTTCTAGCGCGGACGTGACAGGCGCCTCGTCGCCAGCGGTCAGCAGGTTCGCTAGATACTTCACCGGAATGCGCAGGCTCTTGACGTCCGGAATGATGCCGTCCATGCCGATATGTCCCGCGTCCGCTGCAGATTGAATCGGAGAAAGTGGGGGGATGTACCACACCATCGGCAAAGTCCGGTACTCCGGATGCAGCGGGAACGCGACTTTCCATTCCACCGCCATCTTGTAGACGGGCGATTTGACCGCTGCGTCCAGCCAGCTTTGCGAAATTCCCTGTGCGAGCGCTTCGGCCTGAACAGCCGGATCATGCGGATCGAGGAACACGTCCAGCTGCGACTGGTACAAGTCCTGTTCATGTTCGACCGATGCGGCGTCGCCAATCTTGTCCGCGTCGTACAGCAGCACGCCAAGATAGCGAATACGCCCGACGCACGTTTCCGCGCACACGGTCGGTTGACCCGCTTCAAGACGCGGATAACAGAAGATGCACTTCTCCGCCTTGCCACTTTTCCAGTTGAAATAGATCTTCTTGTACGGGCAACCCGAGATGCACATGCGCCAGCCGCGACACTTGTCCTGATCGACGAGCACAATGCCGTCGTCTTCGCGTTTGTACACCGAGCCCGACGGACACGACGCCACGCATGCCGGGTTCAGGCAGTGCTCGCACAGACGCGGCAGATACATCATGAACGTGTTCTCGAAGGTCGAGTACATCTCCTTCTGCACGTTCTCGAAGAGCGCATCGCGGCCACGCGACGAGAACTCGCCGCCGAGGTCATCTTCCCAGTTCGGGCCCCATTCGATCTTCTCCATCTTCTTGCCCGTGAGGACGGACACCGGCCTTGCGGTCGGCGGCGTCTCGGGCAAGCGCGCCTTTTGCAGATGTTCGTAATCGAACGTGAAGGGCTCGTAGTAGTCGTCGATGGCTGGCAGATTCGGATTCGCGAACAGGTTTGCGAGGACCTTCAGCTTGCCGCCCTGACGCGGATGAAGCTTGCCGCTGGCGTCGCGGGTCCAGCCGCCTCGCCACTTCTTCTGGTTCTGCCATTCCTTCGGATAGCCAATGCCGGGTTTCGTTTCCACGTTGTTGAACCATGCGTACTCCACGCCGTCGCGCGAAGTCCACACGTTCTTGCATGTCACGGAGCAGGTATGGCAACCGATGCATTTGTCCAGGTTCAACACCATTGCAACTTGTGCGCGGATCTTCATGATGCGGCTCCTTCGCCTTCATTGAGCGGGCCTTCGAGCCACGCGACCTTTTTCATCTTTCTCACGATCACATACTCGTCGCGGTTCGAACCCACCGTGCCGTAGTAGTTAAAGCCGTAGGCCTGCTGCGCATAACCGCCAATCATGTGAGTGGGTTTGAGCACCGTGCGCGTGACCGAGTTATGGATACCACCACGCATGCCGCTCGTTTCCGCACCCGGCACGTTGACGATTTTTTCCTGCGCGTGATACATCAGGCACATGCCGCGCGGCACACGCTGGCTGACCACCACGCGCGCAGTCAGCGTGCCGTTCAGATTGAATACTTCCACCCAGTCGTTATCGACGAGACCGGCTTCCTTGGCTTCCGCTTCCGAGACCCATACGTGCGGCCCGCCGCGCGACAGCGTCAGCATGCGCAGGTTGTCGGAATACGTGGAATGGATGCCCCATTTCTGGTGCGGCGTGATCCAGTTGAGCACGAGTTCGTGCTCGCCATTCGACTTCGCGCCGAGCATCGCGGTGACAGTCTTCGTATCGATAGCCGGGCGATACACGCACGAGCCTTCACCGAAGTCGAGCATCCAGCGATGGTCCTGATAGAACTGCTGGCGGCCCGTCAGCGTGCGCCATGGGATCAGTTCGTGCACGTTGGTATAGCCGGCGTTGTAGCTGACTTCTTCGGACTCGAGCCCTGACCAGGTTGGGGCGGAGATGATCTTGCGCGGTTGCGCCTGGACATCGCGGAAACGGATCTTGTCGTGTTCGCGACCCGTGGCCAGGTGCGCGTGTTCGCGTCCCGTGATCTTCGACAACGCTTCCCATGCCTTGACTGCAACGTGGCCGTTGGTCTCGGGTGCGAACGTCAAGATCATTTCGGCGGCGTCGATAGCGCTGTCAAGCCGCGGCCGTCCGTGACTCACGCCGGCTTCAGTCACCGTGCGCGTGATGTCCGCGAGTTCGCCCACTTCGTGCGCGCTGTTCCAGTTGATGCCCTTGCCGCCGTTGCCCTGTGTATCGAGCAGCGGTCCTACTGACGTGAACTTGCGATATACGTCCTTGTAGTTGCGTTCAACGACCGTCATGGAAGGCGCGGTCTTGCCAGGGATCAGGTCACATTCGCCTGCGCGCCAATCCTTCGGTTCGAATGGCTGACCAAGTTCACCGGGGGTGTCGTGCATGAGCGGCGTGCAGACGAGATCCGTGCGCGTGCCCAGATGTTCACCGCCAATCTCCGCGAACTTTGCCGCGATGCCTTTGTAAATTTCCCAGTCGCTCTTGCTCTCCCACAAGGGTTGCACGGCTTCGGACAACGGATGAATGAACGGATGCATGTCCGATGTATTCAAGTCATCCTTCTCGTACCACGTGGCTGTCGGCAGGACGATATCGCCTTACAGGCAGGTAGTGCTCATGCGGAAGTCGAGCACGGTCAGCAAGTCGAGCTTGCCTTCCGCCGCTTCGCGTACATGAACCTCGCCGGGCATGATCGCTTCGTTTTCATCGGAGAAAAGGGCGTTCTGCGTGCCGAGCAAATACTTCAGGAAGTACTCGTGGCCCTTGCCCGAGCTGCCCAGAATATTCGAGCGCCAGACGAACATGTTGCGCGGGAAGTTGACGGGGTTATCGGGGTCATCGCAGGAGAATTGCAACGCGCCCGACTTCAGGCGGTCCACCACGTAGTCAATCGGTTTCATGCTGGCGCGCGCCGCTTCGTCGGTGAGATCGAGCGGATTCGCGCCGAGTTGCGGCGCGCTTGGCAACCAGCCCATGCGCTCGGACTTGGCGTTCAGGTCGAGCATGGCGAGGTTCGAGTAATTCGCCTTGTTCGCGGTCGGTGCCAGCACTTCATCCAGCGCGAGTTTTTCATGACGCCACTGGCTCGTGTGGTTATAGAAGAACGACGTGCCGTTCATCTGGCGCGGCGGCTTGGACCAGTCGAGCGCGAACGCGAGCGGCGCCCAGCCGAATTGCGGCCGCAGCTTTTCCTGACCGACGTAATGCGCCCAGCCGCCGCCGCTTTTACCCACGCAACCGCACATCATCAGCAAGTTGATGATGCCGCGATAAATCATGTCGTTGTGGTACCAGTGATTGAGCGCCGCGCCCACGATCACCATGCTCTTGCCCTGCGTCTGATGGGCGTTCGTCGCGAACTCGCGCGCCACCTGGATCACGAGATTGCGCGGGACCGTGGTGTGCTTTTCCTGCCATGCGGGCGTGTAGGGGACATCGTCGTCATAGCTTTGCGCGACGTTCGGTCCGCCAAGTCCTTGATCCACGCCGTAGTTCGCCATCTGCAAGTCGAACACGGTTGCGACCAGCGCGCTCGTGCCGTCCGCGAGCGTCACGCGGCGTGCGGGTACGTGACGTTCAAGCAATGCGTTGTGTTCGCTGCCGAAATAGGGGAAACCAACGGCGACGACTTCGTCGTGCGCGTCTGCATCGATCAGGGAGACGCACGGGTCGATCGCTCGTCCGCTGCCGCCGTCCTTCATTTCCAGATTCCAGCGGCCGATCTTCTGGCCGTCGTTGTGCGCGGCTTCGTTCCAGCGAAACCCGATGGTGCCGTTCGGCGCAACAATCTCGCCGCTGTCTGCATCGATCACGAGCGTTTTCCATTGCGCGTTGTTCGCTTCGTCGAGGTTATCGGCGAGATGCGAGGCGCGCAGGAAGTGATCGGGGACGAGCATGCCGCCGTTGTCGCGCAAGAGCACGAGCATGGGCATGTCGGTGTATTGCTTGATGTAGTCGCGGAAGTAGGCGGACTTGTTCGACGCGTTCGCCGCGTGGAATTCCTTGAGCACGACGTGGCCCATTGCCATCGCCAACGCTGCGTCCGTGCCTTGCTTCGGCGCGAGCCAGATGTCGCCGAACTTGACCATCTCGCCGAAATCCGACGATACCGCGACGGTCTTCGTGCCCTTGTAACGCACCTCGGTATAGAAATGCGCATCGGGCGTGCGGGTCTGGGGAATGTTCGATCCCCAGACCATCAAATAGGTGGAGTTGTACCAGTCCGCCGATTCGGGCACGTCGGTCTGCTCGCCCCAGACTTGCGGCGAAGCGGGCGGCAGATCGCAATACCAGTCATAGAACGACAGGCACACGCCGCCGATCAGGCTGAGGTAACGCGACCCCGCGGCGTAGGACACCATCGACATCGCGGGAATGGGCGAGAAACCGATCACGCGATCCGGTCCGAACTTGCCGATCGTGAACGCGTTCGCAGCAGCGATCATTTCGTTGGCGGTGTTCCAGTCGGCGCGCACAAAACCGCCTAGACCACGCACGCTCTTGTAGCGTTTGGACTTGACGGGGTCCTGACTGATCGATGCCCACGCCGCGACCGGGTCGAGACTCTGCCGTGCTTCGCGCCACATCTCCATCAGGCGGCCGCGGATCATCGGGTACTTCACGCGCTGCGCGGAATACACGTACCAGCTATACGAGGCGCCACGCGGACAGCCGCGCGGTTCGTGATTCGGCAGGTCGGCGCGCGTACGCGGATAGTCGGTCTGCTGCGTTTCCCAGACAATCAGCCCGCTCTTGACATAGACCTTCCATGAACACGAACCCGTGCAGTTCACGCCATGCGTTGAGCGCACGACCTTGTCGTGTTGCCATCTATTCCTATACCCTTCTTCCCACTTGCGATCCTCGCTGACAACCGCACCGTGCCCGTTCGAAAACGTCGACTGCGTGCGCTTGACGAACTTCAGGCGATCCAGAAAATGACTCATTGTTGTGTCCTGTGTCGAATAGGGTGCGTCAGCAAGGCATGCTCGCGTTGCGGCGTGCGTAGCAGAACCACGTGATGGCGACGCACGTCACGTAGAAGGCGATAAAGACGTAGAGCGCGGGAATAGCGGAGCCCGTCATGTCGAGCGCGGTGCCGAAGGTCTTCGGGATGAAGAAGCCGCCATACGCGCCGATAGCAGCGGAGAAGCCGAGTACCGCAGCGGACTCCTTGCCGGCGTTGTGCAGGGCCTGGCGTTGCGCGGCTTCGTCGAGGCCGTTGGCGCGGTGCTGATGCTCGGTCATGAAGATCACCGGGATCATGCGGAAGGTCGAACCGTTGCCAATTCCGGTCAGCATGAAGAGCACGATGAACATCGCGAGAAAACCGGTGAAGTTGCCCGCCGCGCCGGCGTCCGGCATGAACGAGATCACTCCGAACACGGCGGCGATCATGCCGATGAAGGTCCAGAGCGTGACGCGCGCGCCACCAAGATGGTCGGAGATCCATCCGCCGATCGGACGTGTCAGCGCGCCAGCGAGCGGCCCAAGAAATGCGTAGGCGGTAGGGTTGATCGACGGAAATTGCGCTTTGGTCAGCAAAGCAAAACCCGCAGAGAAGCCAATAAACGAACCGAACGTGCCGATATAAAGCCAGCACATCAACCAGTTGTGCTTACGCTTGAAGATCACGGCTTGTTCAGCGAACGAAGCTTTCGCATCGGCGATGTCGTTCATGCCGAACCAAGCCGCCACCGACGCCGCCACGATAAACGGCACCCAGATGAAGCCCGCGTTCTGCAGCCATATGCCGCGTTCGGCACCGTTCGCGACGAAGGTCTGGCCATCGCCCGCGAACGAAGCGAACGCGGCCGTGGCGATCACGAGGGGCGTCACGAACTGCACGAGCGACACACCCAGGTTGCCAATGCCGGCGTTCAATCCCGTGGCTAATCCTTTCTGTGCTTTGGGAAAGAAGAAGCTGATATTCGCCATCGATGAACTGAAGTTCGCGCCGCCAAATCCGCACAGCAACGCGAGCACCAGCAGCGTGCCATAGCCCGTTGATGGATCACGCAATGCGAAGCCCATGCCGACTGCCGGAATCAGCAGCGTGGCCGTGGAGAACGCGGTGAAGCGGCGGCCGCCGAAGATCGGCACGAGAAAGGAATAGAAGATCCGCAGCGTGGCGCCCGATAATGCGGGCAACGCGGTCAACCAGAACAACTCGTTCTTCGTGAAGTGGAATCCGCCTTTGTCGAGGTTGACGACAACGACGCTCCATAACGACCACACCGCGAAGGCGAGCATCAGCGCCGGGATCGAGATCCAGAGGTTGCGATTGGCAATGGCCGAGCCGCGTGTTTTCCAGAAAGCCGGATCTTCCGGTTCCCATTTTTTGAGGAGATAGTCGGACATGTTTTTATGGGTTGGATGGTTAAATTAGACGCGGGCAAGCGGCACGGCAGAGTCGCCATGCGAGCGGAAGGAGAAGGTCATCCAGATGAGGCTGACGGCGGTAGCGCCGAACAGCAGCATGAAACAGGTGCTGCTCACGCCGGTCAGGTCGGCGAGCAGTCCGAAAAGAATGGGTAGGGCGAAGCCGGCCAGACCGCCCGCGAGGCCGACCACGCCGGATACCGCGCCAATGTTGCCGGTGTAGTCATCGGAGACAAACTTGAAGACGGACGCCTTGCCGATCGCCATTGCAATGCCGACGGTAAACATCAGGACCGTAAACACAGTGGGCGAGAGCGCGATATTGAAGCCGATCGGACCGTAGCTCGACTGCACGGTGAAACCGGTGTCGGGATAGCTTAAAAAGAAGAAGCACGTCAGCACGGTCCACATGACGACCCACGTTGTTTTCTTCGCGCCGTAGCGATCGGACAGCCATCCGCCAACAGCACGAAGAACACCGCCCGGCAGCGAGAAGCATGCGGCCAGCAGTGCGGCCTGTTCAATATGGAATCCATAATGATTGACGTAGTAATGCGGCAGCCACAGCGCTAATCCAACATAGCCTCCGAACACAACCGAGTAATACTGCGAATAGCGCCATGCGCGGCGGTCTTTTATCACAGCCAGCTGGCTCGCGAAGCTCGGCGGATTGGCAATGCGATGGGCGGGATTCGTCGCGGATGTCATCCAGAAGAGAATGGCCGTGACAAGCATGGCGATGGCGTAGACCTTCGGCACGATCATCCACGTACCGGCCGTCACGATCAACACGGGTGCGACGAATTTGGTGAGTGCAGCCCCCGAATTGCCCGCACCGAAGATGCCCATGGCCAAGCCTTGGCGGTCCTTGGGGAACCAGCGTGCCACATACGGTGTACCGACCGAAAAGCTCGCGCCGGCGAGGCCTACAAGCAGCCCCAGCGCAATGAATTGCCAGAACTGCGTGGCGTAGGTGAGCATCCAGATGGGGATGACGGTAGCGAGCATCGTGAGGAAAAAGACGATGCGTCCGCCGAAGCGGTCAGTGCAAATGCCGAGCGGGACACGGGCGAGGGAGCCCGACAGAACCGGGGTGGCGGCGATCAGGCCGAATTCGGTATCGGAGAGACCTAGTTGAGTCTTCAGCGGAATGCCGAGAATCGCGAACATCATCCAGATCGCGAAGCAGATGGTGAACGCGAAGGTGCTCGACCACAGCACGCGCCAGGCGCGCGGGTCCGCGGATGATGCGTCATGGACGACTGAGGTGGCTTGCGATTTGCGTGCGGCAGTCATGGTGCTTGCCTGTCGATTAAATTTGCGTTTAGTGAAGAATCGACTGCAAGATTAGGGACTGCGGCCTATGCCGCCCATTCGCCGTTAGGAGGGCGCGACTCCAAGTCGCTCCTCCGGCGGGACTACTCCGAAAGGTGTAATTTGGATGGAGTGCCGCCGACGAGGTGCGCTCCAACCATTCCGGTACAACGCAACAAACCGCTGGACATGAGGACAGGACATGGCTGAAGACGACTTGAAGATTACCGTTTCACCGCAGCAGTTTTCCATCGACGTCATGCTGGAAAAGTACGCGAAGGGTGACGAAACGCGCATCGACGATATTTACCGGCGGGTCGCACGAGGCGTAGCGCTCGCCGAACCCGAGGCGCGGCGCAAGCAGGTCGAGAACGATTTTTTCGAGAATTTCCGGCGTGGCGCGCTGGGGGCAGGCCGGATCATGAGCGCCGCTGGCACGGGTATCCAGGCAACGCTCATCAACTGCTTCGTGCAACCGGTGGGCGACGCCATCCAGGGCGTCGACGAGGACGGCTTGCCGGGCATCTACGTGGCCTTGCTGCAGGCCGCCGAAACCATGCGGCGCGGTGGCGGCGTGGGTTACAACTTTTCCGCGATCCGTCCGAAGGGCGCACGCGTGCATTCCACGGGATCGTCGGCGTCGGGGCCGTGCAGTTACATGGATGTGTTCGACGCGTCATGCCGAACCGTTGAAAGCGCCGGGTCGCGGCGCGGCGCGCAGATGGGCATCCTGGATTGCTCGCATCCTGACTTGCTTGAATTTATCGCGGCAAAGCATGTGAAAGGGCGCTGGAATAACTTCAATGTATCGGTGGCGGTGACCGATGAATTCATGCAGGCGGTGGCCGACGATGCCCCGTGGCAACTCGTGCATCGCGCGGAACCGTCGCCTGCGTTCAAGGCATCGGCCGATGCACGGCAGCGTGACGATGGCGTGTGGGTCTATCGGGAAGTGCGGGCGCGGGAGGTGTGGGACACCATCATGCGCTCGACCTATGACGTCGCGGAGCCGGGGGTGGTGTTCGTGTCGCGCATGAACGACGACAACAACTTGCGCGCCGTGGAGACAATCCGCGCGACGAACCCCTGCGGCGAGCAACCGTTGCCTGCGTATGGCTGCTGCAACCTTGGACCGTTGAACCTGACGCGGTTCGTGCGTGAGCCGTTCGCGCAGCGTCATGGAGGAACACCAGTATTCGACTGGGATGGTTTGGCGAAAAGCACGCGCACACAGGTTCGTTTTCTTGACGATGTGCTCGACGTCACGCTCTGGCCGCTACCCGAGCAGGATCGGGAAGCGCAGGCGAAGCGGCGCATAGGTGTAGGTTTCACCGGTCTTGGCGACACGCTCGTCATGCTCGGCGTGCGCTACAACTCGCCGGAAGGCCGCGACTTTGCGACACGTGTGGCGCGGACCATGCGCGACGAAGCGTATCGCGCGTCGGTTGAACTGGCTCGCGAGCGCGGTGCGTTCCCCTTGTTCGATGCAGAAAAGTACCTTGAAACAGGCACTTTTGCGTCGCGTTTGCCGGATGACATCAAGGCGGAGATTCATCGCGACGGCATTCGCAACAGCCACCTGCTTTCCATTGCGCCGACCGGCACCGTGAGCCTGGCGTTTGCCGACAACGCGTCGAACGGTATCGAACCGGCGTTCTCGTGGACTTATCAGCGCACCAAGCGCATGGCCGACGGCAGCCGGCAATCGTTCACGGTGGAAGACTACGCGTACCGCTTGTATCGCGAGCTGGGTGGTGACGTGAAGGCGTTGCCTGATTACTTCGTGAGCGCACTCGATATGTCCGCGAACGATCATCTGGAAATGATGGCGTCGGTGCAGCCTTTCGTCGATACCTCCATTTCAAAGACGGTCAATGTGCCCGCCGATTATCCATTCGATAAGTTCAAGGACCTTTACTTCGACGCGTGGCATCGGGGCCTGAAAGGGTTGGCCACCTACCGGCCGAACGATACGCTGGGGGCGGTGTTGTCGGTGACGCCGGAGGCGCCCGCGGTCGCGGCATCCGATCCTTCAGACGCGGCAGATGCTGAGGTTCAACTGGACCCGTTGCGCATTGCGATCGATCATCGTCCGCGCGGCGAGTTGCCGGCGATCATCGAGAAGGTGGAGTACCTCACGCAGGCCGGCAAGAAGTCGCTTTACGTGGCGGTGTCGTTCATGGAGATTACCGGGCGGCTGGGCGGTGAAGATGTCACCATCGAGCGGCCTATCGAGTTCTTCATCCCGACGGGTCAGCGCGACGAATCGCAGCAATGGATCACGGCGACCATGCGGTCGTTGTCACTGGCGGCGCGGGGTGGTTTTGTCGCGCGCAATCTGCAGGATATGCGCAAGGTATCGTGGGATCGCGGACAGGTGCGGCTGGGCGACGTTGAACGTCCCGGCGGGCACAAGGCACCGCGCTGGCACGATTCGGAGGTCGCGGCGCTTGCGTATGCGATCCAGCAGATCTTGCATCGACGCGGTTTCCTCGATATCGAGGGCGGTCAGGTCCCGTCGCGCGTATTGGCGCAGCGCCGGCATGAGAGCGCGCAGGCGGGTCTTGTATCGGCGCCGCTTGAGTCGGGCGATGACGACATCACTACAGTGGTGGAAGACAACGTGGATGCCGCCAATCCGCACGCGTTGTTGCCCATTCCTGGCCGCAAGTGCCCGACATGTGGTGCGAATGCAATGATCCGCAGGGACGGTTGCGACTTCTGTACTGCGTGTGGCGAAATAGGGGCGTGTGGTTGAAACAAAAGCGGCTGATCGCTTCTACCGCGATCGGCCGCTCACATCATTAGCTCTGGCGCGGAGCTGAAGTTCCGCGCCAACCACACTCTGACCCGTTCAACCTGCCGCCGAATCCGCCCATTCCATTGCCTGGCGCGTGTGCGTTGTTTGCGGGCGATACGGTTGCCATTGCGCTGCTTCCGGAAGCCAGTCGTCTAGCGCGGAGAAGTCTTCAAGGGGGGCTGATTCATTCATGATGGGCTCCTTGGTTTACTGGACGTGAGCGTTGCCGCTTTGCGTCACCGAACCGTTTGCGAATTCTACGATTCCACGGTTGCGTTGTTCCGCGGCTGCTGCGTCGCGTGCACGTTGTTCGTGCTGCTCGGCAATTGCGATCCCGGCCATGCTGCGCTCGGGGTAGGTATTGCGATTCAGCGCGGGCAGGGTGCCGTTTGCGTAGGATGCGGCCAATTCGGCACGGACTTGTGCGCGTGTCATGGTGCTTTGGGTGGCTACGGCTGTTTGATACGTGCCTGCGTGGCCAATGCCGCCGTCAGCGAATGCGGTTGTGGAAACGATGGCTGAGATAGCGGTAAGCGAGAGAGTTGCGATTGCGGTTTTCATGCGTGCTGCTCCTGTCGGTTCATTTCGATAGGCACCGAACGTGGTCGATGCTATCGGACTGATAGCGGGGCAGCGGGCCTTGATGTAGGCAATGAGTCTGAGCAATAACGCTAATCGACAAGCCGCGCTGCGACAGGACGAAATGTAATCAAGTGAGCGCTGCGGATAAATGATCGTTAAGCGAATTGATTAATCGCGGTACGCGAATAATCGCAAAAGCCCTTATAGGAAGGGCTTTTGCGACTAAACCAGTAATGGCGGAGGGGGCTTAAGCCCTTACTCGGGAAGGTGGTTTTTCGCTCGCGCCGGTGGACTTTCGGGGGGGCGGTGGCGGTCGGGGTCAATGCTAGGTTCCGGGGGTGGCGGTCTGGTTCATTGCCGGGTTGCTGCTTTTTAGGTCTTCGCGCATTTAGTGTTAGCTGATCTTTTTCGCTCTATTAGCCACTGCGCGTGGCGGCGCGTCATTTCTTTGTCCAAAGCGACAAAGAAACGAAGCAAAGAAAACGCTTTCACCGCTCTACCCTAAGTGTCCACAGCGTGCAGTTTCTATTCATTGGTGCCCCAAAAGCACGGTGCTCGCCAGAGCGGAGGATGTGTGAAACCCTCTTTCTCGCGAATCCTGACAGTAAAACGCTTCGCCCCGTACGCTCTCGGGCTAGCACTAGCGACTGAACCTGCCCAAGGAGTACCCCGCGCTATCCGCGGAAAACCAATCTCCAAATTTGTATGCATGTCGAACCATTTTTTAAACCACCCAGAAATGGATCTGCAGAATGCTTAAGGCATAACCCGGCAAATAACAATGCGAACTGATGGCTAACCCGCGAAGCACCACAGCGGCAAATACGCGTGAGGCTGTGCGGGTTTCTATGGCACGGGTGCTTGCCCGAGAGCGTACGGGGCGCAGCGTTTTACTGTCAGGATTCGCGAGAAAGAGGGGTTCACACATCCTAAGCTCTTGCGAGCACCGTGCTTTTGGGGCACCCATGAAATGGAACTGCACGCTGTGGACACTTAGGGTAGAGCGGTGAAAGCGTTTTCTTTGCTTCGTTTCTTTGTCGCTTTGGACAAAGAAATGACGTGCCGCCACGCACAGTGGCTAATAGCGATAAAGAGATTAGCCAACCTAAGCAAACCACTATGCTAAGCAGCAGCAACCCGGCATTGCCCCAGAACTGCTAACCCCAGAACCCGTGCAACCCGGCATTGCCCCCACCCACGCCTCCCTAAACCACCACCTCAGCGGTGCCGGCAACATCCGGCGTCCCATGCTTGACGATAGCCTTCGCCGGCGTGGCCGTCGGCAGACACCGTTGCTCGGCATCTTCCTGCCCGGAAAGCAACGGACACCGTTCAAACAACTCAGCGGCCCAGTCGACAAAAACCCGCACCTTCGGCGACAAATGCCGGTTATGCGGATAAACCACCGAAATCGGCATGGGCAACGGCTTCCACTGCGGCAGCACTTCAATCAATTCGCCGGAGCGCAAATGCGGAAGCGCCATGAAGCGGGGTATCTGCACGATTCCCACACCTTTGACGCCGCACGCAATATAAGCCTCGGCGTCGTTCACGGCGATCTTCCCGCGCATTTTCACGTCGATGGACTTCCCATCCACAACAAAATCCATATCCATCACGCGACCGGTGCGGCTGGAGAAATAATTCACGGCCGTGTGCTGCTGCAAATCGTCGATGGTATGCGGCACGCCATGCAGTTCGAGATATTCCGGACTTGCCGCGGTCAGGCCCTGAAACACGCCAATCCGCCGCGCCACCAGACTCGAATCCTGCAGCGTTCCCACGCGAATGACACAATCCACGCCTTCCTGAATGAGGTCGACCGGTTTGTCGCCGAAACCGATCATCAACTCGATATCCGGATAACGGTTGTGGAATTCACAAAGCTGCGGCATGACGATCATGCGCCCAATAGAACCCGGCATATCGATGCGCAATTTACCGCGCGGACCCTTGCCGGTATTGGCGAACGAACTCTCGGTCTCCTCAATGTCCGCGAGGATCCGCACGCAGCGCTCGTAATACGCAGCACCGTCCGGCGTGAGGTTCAGGCGCCGTGTCGTGCGTTGCAGGAGACGCACGTTCAGGAACGCTTCGAGGTTCTGAATAATCGTTGTCACCGAGGCGCGCGGCATGTCCAGCGTGTCCGCTGCGCGTGAAAAACTATTGGTGTCGACGACTCTTGTAAACACCTGCATAGCTTGTAGCCGGTCCATTTTTCTCTCACCGTCAATGCTTTGCGGCTCCAGGAATAAGGATGCCGCTCAGACAGGAATGGGCAGTTTCAATCGCGATTGTTCGGTGCGACCGAATTGTGTTGCCGGATTATAGGCATTTATTTCAAATGTCGTTGCCCCCAGAATTCGTTCCATCGCAACTCGGGTGGGATGGCGCGGACGCGCTGAAAATAACCATGGCATCGACGCTGGATCTGGGCCTCTGCATAGAGGATGTTCGAATCGCGGGACATGCGCAACCCATAACCTTGCGCAGTTATCGCCCCGCCTCGGACGGCACCGTCCTCCCGGTCGTGCTTTATTTTCACGGCGGCGGCTTTGTGCGCGGCACGCTGGATGATGCCGACGTCACGGCTAGCACCATTGCACGGGATACAGCGGCGTGGGTCATCTCGGTGGGCTATTCACTGGCGCCGGCTTTCCCGTTTCCTGCCGCGCCCGAAGATGCCTATCGGGCGGCGCAATGGGCCATAGCGAACGCTCGTGCACAACGAGCCGATGCAAACCGCCTCGGGGTCGCGGGGCACGACGCAGGCGGCAACCTCGCTACCTGTCTGGCGGCCATCGCGCGGGATCGCGGCGACATCGTGATCCTGGCGCAAGCGCTGCTCGCGCCGTTGCTGGACCCAAGCATGACGCGCATGGCCGATGAGAACAAAGTGCGCTCGCCGGATATCTGCATGACCGAGTGCGCGCAGTGTTATCGCGCGTATCTGCCGAACGCATCACAACGGCTTCATCCGTATGCAGCGCCGCTGGAATCGCGGCGTCTTGCCGGTCTGCCGCCGGCGCTGATCGCAAGCGCCCAGCACGACCTGCTGCATATCGAAGCAGAGAAATATGCGGGCGAGCTGATCGCGGCAGGCGTGCCAACGGAAGTCACGCGGCACGTCAATGCATCGCATAACGCGCTTGCAGCGGACCCGGCGGCCATTGCCGACGTGGTCGCGTTCTTCAAGAAACGGCTTCGTGTGCAGACGGCCGCGCCGGTTGCGGCGCTTCGCGACACCCAAAAAATTCAAACAATCTCAACGACTTAATCGGAGCAACGCATGTCCATCACTCGCAAACGTCTTACCGTCGCGCTAGGCGCCGCGCTGGTCGTCGCAGGCATCGGAACATTCACTGCCATGCATGGTTTCGGCCGCGGCGATCTGCCGGTGAACGGTGCTGAAGCCGCCGTCAAACCGTCGGCGCCGGCCATGGAAGTGGATGTCGCCACGGTGGTCTCGAAGACCATCACCGACTACCAGAACTATTCGGGCCGCCTGGAAGCGGTCGACAAGGTCGAGATCCGTCCGCTTGTGCCGGGGACTATCGTCGCGGTGCATTTTGCCGATGGCGCATTGGTGAAGAAGGGCGATGCGCTCTTCACCATCGACCCGCGGCCGTACGTGGCGGCAGTCGATCAAGCGGCTGCGCAACTCGCGGCAGCGCAAGCTCGCAATGGTTATACATCGACCGATGCCGCGCGCGCGGAGCGCTTGCTGGCGGATAACGCCATCGCCAAGCGTGACTATGACGAGAAGCAAAACGCGTCGCACGAAGCGGCGGCGAACCTGAAGGCTGCGCAAGCGGCGCTCGAGACGGCGAAGATCAACCTGACATACACGCAGATCACCGCGCCGGTGTCGGGCCGGGTATCGCGTGCGGAAATGACGGTCGGCAACATCGTGTCGACGGGTTCCAGCGCGCCGCTGCTGACCACGCTGGTGTCGGTGTCGCCCATCTACGCTTCGTTCGATGTCGATGAACAAACCTACCTGCGCTACCTCAGCCGCGACTCGCGTGCCAGCGTGCCGGTCTCGCTCGGCCTCGCGAACGAAGATGGTTTCTCGCGCGAAGGCAAGGTTGCGTCCGTCGACAATCAACTCGATACGGGCTCGGGCACGATTCGCGTGCGGGCACGTTTCGATAACGCCGACGGTTCGCTGGTGCCGGGCCTCTATGCACGCATCAAGGTTGGCGGAGGCACGCCGCATCCGGCTGTGCTGATTGACGATGCCGCGATTGGCACCGACCAGGACAAGAAGTTCGTGATGGTGGTCGACGCGGACAGCCGCGTGCAATACCGCGAAGTCACGCTCGGCACCTTGAGCGAAGGGATGCGCGTAATTGTGAAGGGCCTGCAGCCAGGCGAGCGGATCGTGGTGAACGGTCTGCAGCGCGTACGTCCGAACGATGTGGTGAAGGCCAATTCCGTAGCAATGGCGAATGCGTTGCCGGCCAAAGACGCTTCATAAGACGCGCTTTGCAAGACGGGTTTATAAGCGCTTAACAGCGGCTCCTTGTGTGCGTGGCACGTGGCGGGTTCGTTCCTGACAGGACGAACCGGCCGGTGCTCACGCGCGCGCAGCCTCTCATGCACATAAAGAAAACGTCATGAACATTTCCAAGTTTTTCATCGACCGCCCGATCTTTGCGGGTGTGATGTCGGTGCTCATCCTGCTGGCGGGCATCATCGCCATGTTCAAGCTGCCGATCTCCGAATATCCGGAAGTCGTGCCGCCGTCCGTGGTCGTCCATGCGCAGTATCCGGGTGCCAATCCGAAGGTGATCGCCGAAACTGTGGCGTCGCCGCTGGAAGAGCAGATCAACGGCGTGGAAGACATGCTGTACATGCAGTCGCAAGCCAACAGCGACGGCAACCTGAACATCACGGTGACGTTCAAGCTCGGCACGGACCCGGACAAGGCGCAGGAACTCGTGCAGAACCGCGTGGCGCAAGCGCTGCCGCGCCTGCCGGAAGACGTGACGCGACTTGGTGTGACGACGATCAAGTCGTCGCCGACGCTCACCATGGTGGTTCACTTGAATTCGCCCAATGACCGCTACGACATGACGTATCTGCGCAACTATGCGCTGATCAACGTGAAGGACCGGCTTGAGCGGATCCAGGGCGTGGGGCAGGTTCAGCTTTGGGGCTCGGGCGATTACTCCATGCGCATCTGGCTCGATCCGCAAAAGGTCGCCCAGCGTGGCATGACGGCGACCGACGTAGTCAACGCAATCCGCGAGCAGAACGTGCAGGTGGCGGCGGGCGTGATCGGTGCATCGCCGACATCGTCGAACGTGCCGTTGCAACTGAACGTGAATGCGCAAGGCCGTTTGCAGACCGAAGCGGAATTCCGGGACATCGTGCTCAAGACGTCGCCCGACGGCGCAGTTACGCATCTGAGCGATGTGGCGCGGGTCGAGTTGGCGGCATCGGAATATGGCTTGCGTTCGCTGCTCGACAACAAGTCGGCGGTCGCGATGGCGATCAACCAGCAACCGGGTGCGAACTCGCTGCAAATTTCCGATCAGGTCCGCCAGACCATGAAGGAACTGAAGGCGGACATGCCGGTGGGCGTCGATTATGAAATCGTCTATGACCCGACGCAGTTCGTGCGTTCAAGTATTGAAGCAGTGATCCATACGCTGATCGAAGCTATTGCGCTGGTCGTGCTGGTGGTGATCGTGTTCCTGCAAACCTGGCGCGCATCGATTATTCCGCTGCTGGCCGTGCCGGTGTCGATCATCGGTACGTTCTCGCTGCTGCTGGCTTTCGGCTTCTCGATCAACGCGTTGTCATTGTTCGGGATGGTGCTGGCAATCGGGATCGTGGTGGACGATGCGATCGTGGTGGTGGAGAACGTTGAACGGAATATCGAGGCGGGGTTATCGGCGCGAGAGGCGACCTATCAGGCCATGCGAGAAGTGAGCGGGCCGATTATCGCCATTGCCTTGACGCTGACTGCCGTGTTCGTGCCGCTCGCGTTCATGTCCGGTTTGACGGGTCAGTTCTATAAACAGTTTGCGATGACCATCGCCATTTCGACGGTGATCTCGGCCTTCAATTCGCTCACCTTGTCGCCGGCGCTGGCTGCTTTGCTGCTGAAGGGCCATAACGAACCGAAGGACTGGCTGACGCGCGGCATGGACCGTGTGTTCGGTGGTTTCTTCCGCCAGTTCAACAAGGTCTTCAAGCGTGGTTCGGAAAACTACGGCAAGGGCGTAACGGGCGTCATCAACCGCAAGGCGCTGATGATGGGCGTGTATATCGTGCTGCTGTGCGGCGCCGTGCTGATGAGCAAGGTCGTGCCCGGCGGTTTCGTGCCGGCGCAGGACAAGGAGTATTTGATCAGCTTTGCGCAGTTGCCTAACGGCGCGTCGCTCGATCGTACCGAGGCGGTGATTCGCCAGATGACGGACATCGCGAGAAAGACGCCGGGCGTTCAAAGCGCGGTGGAGTTTCCGGGTTTGTCGGTGAACGGTTTCACGAATTCGTCGAGCGCGGGCATTGTGTTCGTGACGCTCAAGCCGTTCGGCGAGCGTAAGGGCGCAGCACTTTCCGCAGGCGCCATAGCGGGCTCGCTGAACCAGAAATACGCGGCAATCAAGGGTTCGTTCATTGCTGTGTTCCCGCCGCCGCCCGTGCTTGGACTCGGGACGCTGGGTGGCTTCAAGCTGCAACTGGAAGACCGTGGCGCGCTGGGCTACGCCGCATTGAACGACGCGACTCAAGCGTTTATCAAGCGTGCATCCCAGACGCCTGAACTCGGTCCGACGTTCTCGAGCTATCAGATCAACGTGCCGCAACTGAACGTGGATCTGGACCGGGTGAAAGCGAAGCAACTGGGTGTCTCCGTCACCGATGTATTCAGCACGATGCAGGTGTATCTCGGCTCGCTGTATGTGAACGACTTCAACCGCTTCGGCCGTGTGTATCAGGTCCGGGTGCAGGCGGATGCGCCGTTCCGTTCGAGTTCGGAAGACATCGGTCTGCTCAAGACGCGTAACGCAAATGGCGAGATGGTGCCGTTGTCGTCGCTCGTGAAGGTGACGCCGACCTATGGTCCCGAGATGGTGGTGCGCTACAACGGCTACACCTCTGCCGATATCAACGGTGGTCCGGCTCCGGGTTATTCGTCGGGTCAGGCGCAGGCAGCAGTGGAACGCATCGCCGCTGAAACGTTGCCGCGCGGCATCAAGTTCGAATGGACCGATTTGACGTATCAGCAGATCCTCGCGGGCAATGCCGCGTTGTGGGTCTTCCCGATCAGCGTGCTGCTCGTGTTCCTCGTGCTGGCTGCGTTGTATGAAAGCCTGACGCTGCCGCTCGCCGTGATCCTGATCGTGCCCATGAGTATTCTCTCGGCGCTGGTCGGCGTGTGGCTCACGAAGGGCGACAACAACATCTTTACGCAGATCGGCTTGATGGTGCTCGTGGGGCTGTCGGCGAAGAACGCCATCCTGATCGTGGAGTTTGCGCGCGAGCTGGAAATGCAGGGACGCTCCATCGTGGAAGCGGCAATCGAAGCGAGCCGCTTGCGTCTGCGGCCGATCCTGATGACGTCGATTGCTTTCATCATGGGCGTGGTGCCGCTGGTGCTGTCGTCGGGTGCGGGTTCGGAAATGCGCCATGCAATGGGTGTGGCAGTGTTCTTCGGCATGCTCGGGGTGACGCTGTTCGGCTTGATGCTCACGCCGGTGTTTTATGTGCTGTTGAGAAAGCTGGCTGGCGGCGAACATCTCGTCGACAAGCATGGCCACAATCCGCACATGCGCGGTGTCAATGCTTCAGTTGAAGCATGAGAGAGATTGAAATGAAAACGTTGAATACGAAGCGATGGCTGGGGTTGTCGGCGTTACTTGGATCGTTGCTGGTCGTCGCGGGCTGCTCGCTCGCACCGACCTACACGAAGCCCGACGTAAGCGCGCCGGCAGCCTTCAAGGAAACACCGCAGGAAACTGCGTTGCCGCCCTCTGAACAGGGCACGTGGAAGACGGCGCAGCCGTCGGAACAGGTGCTGCGCGGCGAATGGTGGACGGTCTTCAACGATCCCACGCTCAACGACCTGGAGCATCAGGCGCTCGAGGCGAACCAGAACCTGAAGGCAGCGGCCGCGCGCGTGAAGGAATCACGGGCGATCAACCAGACCGCGCGGGCAGGCTTGTTCCCGACACTCGATGCAGGCTTTGGTCCGACGCGCGAGAAACTCTCGCCGGCGTCGCAGTTCCTTCCCGCTAACGGGAATGTACCGGCACAGACTTTGTGGCGTGCAGAGGGCAGTGCGTCGTATGAAGTGGATCTGTTCGGCCGCGTGTCGGACTCGGTGAAGGCGGCGAACGCCGACACCGAGCAAAGCGAAGCGCTGTTCCGGTCCGTGCAACTCGCGTTGCAGGCGGACGTGGCGCAGAACTACTTCAACCTGCGTGAGCTCGATTCGGAAAGCGATGTCTTCGCGCGGACCGTGACGCTGCGCGAGCAGGCTTTGAAGCTGGTGCAAAACCGCTTTAACGAAGGTGAGATCAGCGAGCTGGACGTAGCACAGGCAAGGTCAGAACTTGCTACGGCCAAGTCCGACGCCATGACGGTGCAGCGCTTGCGTGCTGCATCCGAGCATAGTCTTGCAGTGCTGCTCGGTAAGGCAGCGTCGCAGTTCTCGATGGCGGCTAACCCGCTGACGCCGGTCGATATCAAGATTCCGCCGGGCTTGCCTTCATCGCTGCTCGAACGCCGGCCGGATATCTCGGCGGCCGAGCGTGCAATGGCAGCGGCGAATTCGCGCATCGGGGTGGCGAAGGCGGCGTTTTTCCCGTCGCTCAACATAACGGGTTCGGGCGGCTTCGAATCGGCGACGCTGGGCGATCTCTTCAACTGGTCGAGCCGTACGTTCCTGCTAGGACCGTTCGCGGGCACGGCGCTCAATTTGCCGATCTTCGATGGCGGCCGGCGCAAGGGCAATCTCGCGAACGCACGCGCGATCTATGAAGAGGATGTCGCGAATTACCGGCAGCAGGTGCTGGTGGCGTTCCAGGAAGTAGAGGACAACCTCTCGGACCTGCGCATCCTGCAGGACCAGACGCGCACGCAAGCTGAAGCGGTGAATGCGTCGAACCGGGCAGCTCAGCTCTCGCAGTCGCAATACAAGGAGGGGGCGGTGACGTATCTTGACGTGATCGATGCACAGCGTACCGTGCTCCAGTCGCAGCGCACAGCGGTTCAACTGGCAGGCGTGCAGGCGACGTCGACAGTGAACCTGATCCGTGCGCTGGGCGGTGGCTGGGGAGACATGCCGGCTGCACCTGCCGCACCGGTTGCGTCCGAGTCAGATGCGAGCGTAGCGTCACGTTAAGCGTGAATCGCAGCACCGTTAGCGCGATTGTTCAATACGTGCGACAAGTGTCTTCGATAACAGAGGGTTTATCCGGGGGCTCCCGGTCCGTAGAATAAAACTATGGATACGGGAGCCGTCATGAGAGCTTTAATCGAACGACAACTCTACCGACCCGCCGTCGTACTACCGCTGTTGGTCTTGATGCGCCTGATGGTGACGCTCGATTTCAACCTGATGCAAGTGACGTTCGTCGTGGTCATGAAGAGTTCGCAATACATGTTTCAAGCGGTCTTCAGGCATCGCCACGATCAAGCCGATCGTTGCGATGTCCAGCCGCCGCAGGTCCATGCCATGCATGACAAGACTTGCCACTGCTAAACCCTTCATCAATCAATATATTTCCGGCACGATAATGCTTTCGGGCACGGGCTGCCGCAGGTAATCGTCGTTAAAGACGCGGTCAGGCAACTCGATCGTGGGATGATCGATCTCGTGATACGGCACCTGGCTCAGCAAATGGTGAATGCAGTTGAGCCGAGCGCGTTTCTTGTCCACGGCTTGCACGACCCACCACGGCGCTTCGGGAATATGCGAACGCGCCAGCATCACTTCCTTCGCGTGCGTATAGGCTTCCCAGCGACGACGGCTTTCCAGGTCCATCGGACTCAGTTTCCACTGCTTCAACGGATCTTGAATGCGCGCCTGAAAGCGGACTTCCTGTTCGTCATCCGTGATCGAGAACCAGTACTTCAGGATCTGCACGCCGCTGCGCGCCAGCATCTTTTCGAATTCCGGCACTGAGCGAAAGAACTCTTCGTACTCGGCATCGGTACAGAAATTCATCACGCGTTCCACGCCCGCCCGGTTGTACCAGCTGCGGTCGAACAGCACGATCTCGCCGCCCGCCGGCAGATGCGAGACATAACGCTGGAAATACCATTGCGTGCGTTCGCGATTGTTCGGTGCGGGCAAGGCAGCGACCCGGCAAACCCGTGGATTCAGCCGCTGCGTGATGCGCTTGATTGCGCCACCCTTGCCGGCGGCGTCGCGTCCTTCAAAGATCACCACGAGCCGGTGGCCGCTGGCGACAACCCAGTCCTGCAGCTTGACGAGTTCACCTTGCAGGCGGAACAGTTCGCGAAAGTAGATCTTGCGCTGCTCGCGTGCTTCGGCGGAAAGCGCGCTGTCGCCATCGAGGATACGGTCGTCGACTTCCATCTCGAGTTCTTCGTCGTAGCTGTCAATCAGGTCTTCTTCGAAGCGGCGCTGTTTATCCTGCGAAATCATGGGAAGCTCCGTTTGGTTGGGCGTATTGACCGCGTTGACTCGTCCCTGCAGGCAATACAAAACCGGCAATCCTGCAAATTATCGATTATCCGGCGCGATAATTTCAGGAATGTTACGACAGGGCCGTCGAAAGCGGAGCCGATGGTCAGACGAATGATCCACGTTTGTCCGGGCATCGCGGGTATCGTGCTTAGGGTGCACAAGCGGGCGGCATGCGATATGCGCAAGCTATACGTCGAGCGGTATTGCATCTTCACACCTTACGCACCTGGTCTGGAAACAAGAAACGGCATGCAAATCTCATCCTTTGGCACACGGCGCCCGTCGAGGGCGGAGCGCTGGGCACCGTCCATCTATTTCGTGGTCGGGCAACTCGGCTGGTTTGCGTGTGTACTGAGCGCTGCACACGACGTCCCATGGATGGGCGTCGCCACAGCCGTCATGCTCGTCGCCATCCATCTGGCGCGGGTCGAGCGGCCGCTGACAGAGTTCAAGCTACTGGTCAGTGTAGTAGCGATGGGCGCAATCTGGGAGAGCCTGCCGGTTCTCAGCGGACTGCTGGCGTACCCCAACGGCATGATATTGCCCGGCGCTGCACCTTACTGGATCCTTGCATTGTGGGCGCTGTTTGCCGCTCAATTCAACACAACGTTCGGCTGGCTCAAACAACGCGTACTGCTTGCTTCGGTGCTCGGCGCCATTGCCGGACCGATGTCGTTTCGCGCCGGCGCAGCGCTCGGCGCGGTTCGCTTCGTGCATCCGCTGCCCGCGATGATCTTGCTGGCTATCGGCTGGGCGATCCTGATGCCGCTGCTGATCGTGTTCTCACGGCGGTGGGATGGGGTGCACTGAGCGGTGCGTCCCGATTCGTCTTTAGCGTACTCATCCAACCTGGAATAATCCTTGCTATTTATCCCCGCAGTGATCCGAGGAATATTTCAGGGCTTGATTGATGACCAGTCGAAACGAGTTTGAACTGAGTGAATTGAGAAGCGCGGATTGGCGCGCCCAATCCGATGTAGCGACCATTGCAAAACAGGCGTGGACAGATGCCATTCCGGTCGCCACGCCAACGGGGTCTTCGCGCTCGACGCCACCGGCGACCTACTTTATATCGGTGCTCGAATTAGCGACCGGCGAGAAGCTCGGCAATGGTGAACGGCTTCGCGCCATCGCTATTCTTGAAGCGCATTTCGCGGCGGGCCGCCCCCGCACGCTGAAAGAAGCGGTCAGGATCTGCGCAGGCGCGATCGACTCTTCGACGCTGCAGCGGATGGCACGCGGCGCCGCAGACTGACGCACGCCAGCGAAGACGACGGTGGTTTTATCACACGAAAGATTTGCATCGAAGACGCCATGCGTCGCCTGAGCGGGTCAGTGTGATGGCCGAAAGCGGCTCCAGGTCCATGCAATAGACTGCAGTCAGGGGTGCGTCCAGGACTGTGGCCAGCACGGTCTTCACTACGATGGCATGCGTCACGACCAGCGTGACTCCGGCCTCCCGATTGTTCTTCAGTGCGCTGCGAACCCTTGTTTGAAGGGCTTCCAGACTCTCGCCTCCATGCGCCATGCTTCCCGGTTCGGAAAGCCATGCGCCCAAACCCTCCGCATCTTCATCATGGATCTCGCGGATTGAGCGGCCTTGCCATCGACCGTAATCAAGATCGCGCCATGAGGTGTCGACACTCGCTGTAATGTTGAACGTGTGACCCGTTTGCATGGCCGCGTCTGCCGGGCTTGTGACGACACGATCCGGACGAAACGCCGAAGCAAGTTGCGGGAGACGGGGTAACTCCGATTCATCAATAGCGTCGCCTATTTTCGGAAACGAGCCGGTTTTCATCGCGCGCGTAGTTGCGTGACACAGCAAGATAAGTTCAGTTTTCATGGCTCTCGATTAACGGATTGCTTTACATTCCACCAACTCATTTTAGAATGGCAAGCTTGCAGCGCGAGGAAGCCGGTGAAAACCCGGCACGGTCGCGCCACTGTGAGCAGATATTCCTATCTGCAAGTCAGACCCCCGCTGCAGCCTTTCTTTTGTCTTACGGGACGCGTATTCCCTTGGAGTCGTTCATGAACCGCCCTGCCACATCCGCCAGTTTCTCCGGCATCAATCCCGCATTTGATGCACCCGTGCCCATTCCGGTGCGCGAAGTGTTGCCCTGGGCTATCTTTATTGGCTTGCTTGCGCTGCTCGCGATTTATTTTGTCGGCGCCGAACAGGGCGCGACGTCGATCTTCCAGGGCATGTACATCCACGAGTTCGTCCACGACGGTCGCCATCTGCTCGGCTTTCCCTGCCACTGAGAACGACATGATCCGAAACCTTTTGATACGCGGCATGATCGCGGGACTAGTCGCGGGCCTGCTCGGCTTTTGCGTGGCCAAGACCTTTGGTGAACCTGCAGTTGAACGGGCGATTGCTTTTGAGTCGCAGCAGGAAAAGCTGCACGAGCAAGCGGAAGCGGCGGCGGGGCATCAGCACGATCCCGCCGACGACGTCGAACTTGTCAGTCGCGGCACGCAAGCGGGACTAGGTTTGCTGACCGGTGTTTGCGTGTTCGGGACAGCACTGGGCGGCCTGTTCTCGCTCGTGTTCGCCTTCTCGTATGCTCGGATGGGCGTTTTGCGCGCACGCGGCACGTCGGCATTGCTCGGTTTGTTCGGCTTCGTGACGGTTGCGATTGTGCCGTTCCTCAAGTACCCGCCTAATCCGCCATCCGTAGGCAATCCTGACACCATCGGCGCACGGACCGCGTTGTTTTTCGGCATGGTCGCGATCTCGCTGATCGTGGCGGTGTTTGCTGTTCGGCTGCAGCGCCGTTTGCAAACGCGTCATGGCAACTGGAACGCGGTACTGGTTTCGATTGCTGTGTATATCGTGCTGATGGCGCTGGCGTACCTTGCGTTGCCGCCGATTGATGAAGTGCCGAGGCTGTTCTCGGCCACGCTGCTGTGGAAATTCCGCGTGGCCGCGATTGGTATTCAAGCGGTGATCTGGACCACGCTCGGCTTGCTCTTCGGTGCGCTTGCACATCGCGAGTTGGAGAAGGTGCCGGCACGGCGGATTGCTTCGGCTTGAGCTTTTCGCGAGCGGAGACTCAATGAGGGGCGGCTTGCGGGCCGCCCCTTTTTTATCGCGCTGTCTTGCGTGCAAGGAGGGTATCGAACAGCGCGAGCTTGTCGGTATCGGCCATGGTCTTCCATGCCTTGATTTCTTCACGGCTTCTGAAGCAGCCTTCGCAATGACCGGTGGTTTTGTCGAGCCGGCATACGTCCGTGCAGGGTGAGCCCACGGGTTCAAGCCGTCTGGCGCGCTCAATAGTGAACGTGAGTTCAAGCGGTACTTTTATTTCGGTAGGCATTTCCATCGGGGTAATTGTCATAGCATTTCGCCGCGAAAGAGGGCGGCTGCTACCGCCGGATTCGTCGGCCAGTAAGTGTGCATGTAGGTTGCGGTGATCGGGCCGTGACGGTAAATCGCTTCGCCTTCCACGCCCGTGGTGGCATGCGTCGCGGTGAGCGCTGGCAGCATGGAAGTGGTCATCGACGAGTAGTGGAAGGTGTGGCCGGTGTGAGTGCCGTGGCGGCTTTCAACACGTTGCATCGCGAGCCGGGCCAGGCGCTTTTGCATCTTCGCGTGGCCGGGCAGGAGACCGAGCATCGTATGCTGCGAGCCCTCTATGTCCGTCAGCGAATCGAGCAGATACAGCATGCCGCCGCATTCCGCGACCACCGCTTTACCTGCGCCACTATGCGCACGAATTGAGGCGGCGCTGACTGCGTTCGCGGCGAGTTGAACGGCGTGCAATTCCGGATATCCACCCGGCAGATAAAGCGCATCGGCATGCGCGGGAACGGGTTCATCGGCGAGGGGTGAGAAGGGCGCGAGCGTTGCGCCCATCGACGTCAGCAGATCGAGGTTGGCCGGGTAGATGAACGAAAACGCGCCGTCGCGGGCGATGGCGATGTGCATGCCGTCGAGCAACCGCGGAGGCTGCTCAAGGGCTTCGTGGGCAAACATTACGGCGGGCGGCAACTCGCGCAACGTTGTCTCGCCGATGGCATCCGCTGCGCGATCTAGCCGTGCATCGATGTCCGCCACCTCTGCTGCTTGCGTGAGACCGAGGTGCCGACCGGGGAGCGCAATGTCGTCGGTGCTCGACAGATGCCCGCAATATCGAATGCCTTCGGGAATGGATTCGCTCAGCATTTGCGCATGCCGTGCCGACGCCACGCGATTGGCAAGCACGCCGTGAAACGGCAGGTCAGCGCGATAGCGCGCGAGTCCAAACGCCATTGCTCCGAAGGTCTGCGCCATGCCGTGCGCGCCGATCACAGCGAGCACCGGCACGCCGAACGTGGTGGCGAGATCGGCGCTGCTGGGCGTGCCGTCGAAGAGGCCCATCACGCCTTCGATCAGGATCAAATCGGCTTCCTGCGCGGCTTTTGCGAGCAGCGCGCGGCAGCCGCTTTCACCCACCATCCACAAATGCAGCGAATACACCGGCGCGCCGGACGCGCGCTCCAGGATCATCGGATCGAGGAAGTCGGGACCGGTCTTGAAGACCCGCACTCGCAGGCCATGCCGCGCGTAATAGCGAGCGAGTCCCGCGGTGACGGTGGTCTTGCCCTGGTTCGACGCGGGCGCGCTGATGAATAAAGCGGGGCAGGCGCGCACGTCAGAACTCGACGCCGCGTTGTGCCTTGACGCCTTGCTCGCGATACGGATGCTTGATCGCGCGCATCTCCGTCACAAGATCTGCTGCTTCGATCAGCGCATCCGGCGCATGGCGGCCGGTCACGACCACATGCAGCATCTCGGGCCGCGCAGTGAGCACCGCGAGCACTTCGTCAAGGGGCAGGTACTCGTATTTGAGCACCGTGCACAGTTCATCGAGCACGACCATTTGATACTCGCCGCTTTCGATCATCGTGCGCGCAGCGTCCCAGCCTTTGCGAGCCGTAGCAATATCGGCATCGCGATTCTGCGTGTCCCACGTGTAGCCGTCGCCCATGGTGATGAAGTCGCAGTGCGCGATTGCGCCCAGGAAATCGCGCTCGGATGTGTGTAATGCACCTTTGATGAACTGCACCACGCCGAGCCGCATGCCATGCCCGAGCACACGGACGGCCATGCCGAACGCCGCGGTGGTCTTGCCCTTGCCGGTGCCTGTATTGACGATCAGCAGACCCTTTTCTATCGATGCGGCGGCCTGCTTTTTCTCGTGACCTTCCTTGCGCCGCTGGGTCATGCGCAGATGCGATTCTTCGTCCGTTTTCATGATGTTGTCTCGTTGTCAGTCTGTTGATTCAGATTGTCTTCAGCGATAGCGACAGTCACGCCATCGGTCACCGTCTTCGGCGCGACAATGCGGCCATTGCGCGACGCGAGCAACGCGCACGGCTCGCACACACCGTCGATGCCAAGCAGCGCCTGAACGCGTTCCGACGCGCCGGTTTCAACCTGCGCGATGCGTTGCTTCGAGAAAAAATGCAGCGGCAAACCGTGGCGAGCGGCGAATTCGAGCAGCGCGGTTTCGTCTTTCTTGCTATCAATCGATGCCAGCGCGCGAGCGCCCGCCAGTGGCCGCGTTCCCAGCGCCGCGAATACGGCAGCATGAATCTGTTCGACGCTGACACCGCGACGGCAGCCTATGCCGATGACCCATGCGCTCATGATGGCCCGCGTAAAGGTAAAGGTCGGCGCGAGGGCGGTGCCAGACGCGGAAAAATTGGATTCATGTCAGTCGATAAAAGCATTGCGTCCTTCATCCGTCCCTCGCGGATGTGGCGTCCGGCGCGCTTTTAGAGCGCGCCACTTGGCGACTGGCCGGTATCCGGGCTGAGCAACCTCATTCCGCTCGCCTTCCCGCTCCGCGGAGCAGTGGCTATGGAGGAAATGGGCGCGCGGGTCGAACGAGCGTCATTCGATGCGCGCGCGGGTCGCTTACCGTTGCGGGGACAGCACAGGTTTTGTCGACACTGCGCGTGAGGTCTCAAGCGTAAGTCTTAAGCGTTGAACCTTGAAAATACGCGCGTGCAGCATCCTGTTTCCCGTTTAACTACGCGCGCGGGAAAAGCGCGCGTGAGCACCTACGCGCGCGGGAAAAGCGCGCGTGAGCACCAGACGCGGGCCAAAGATAGCACAGCGGGTGTGGGTTGCGCTGGGCTTTCAGGCCTTTAACCGCCACGCGATCCCCGCGCATACCCCACGCGTACCCCGCCTGAACCTTGACGCTAATCAGCCATCAGCCTAGACTTCGCGATAGTTTTCTGGTGCTCGCGCGCGGTCTCTGCTGCGCGCAGTTAAACGGGAAGCAGGGAGCGTTGCCGGAACTCTGGCCATGCCAACCTGCGCTGCCCCCGCAACGGTAAGCGAAAATCGCGCGACGTGGATTCACCCCTGTTTTACGTCATGTAGCGCGATAAAGCCGGCTTCAAGAACCACTGCATGGCCATGCCACGCGGGAAGGTGAAGCGGCACTTTCGCCAGCCCGGATACCGGCCGGAACGAGTCAACACTGAAGCGGACGATGTCGCGGGGATGCGGCATACGCTCGACACTTTTCACCATGCTGTTTCCGGATATCCGTCCCGCATCGCCGTATTCGCACGCGCATTTCAATGCTCGCGTGAGTCGCAAAAGGGCCGCGCATTCCGGCAGCAAGCAGCCAATCGATAAAACGGAGCAACGGATGCAAACGCGCAAAATCCCGGTCACGGTGGTCACGGGTTTCCTCGGCAGCGGCAAGACCACGCTGATGCGGCACATCCTGCAACACGCGAAAGGGCTGCGGATTGCGGTGATCGTGAACGAGTTCGGCGAACTGGGCATCGATGGTGAAATCCTGAAGGGCTGCACCATCGGTTGCGAGGATGAAAGCGTCACGGACCAGCCGAATCTGTACGAGTTATCGAATGGCTGTCTTTGCTGCACGGTGCAGGAAGAGTTTTATCCCGTGATGGAGCTGCTCGTCGAGCGGCGCGATCAGATCGATCACGTGCTGATCGAGACCTCCGGACTTGCGTTGCCCAAGCCGCTCGTGCAGGCGTTCAACTGGCCCTCCATCAAGAATGCGTTCACCGTGGATGCCGTCGTGACGGTGGTCGATGGACCCGCTGCGGCAAGCGGCCAGTTCGCGGCTAACCCCCAGGCAGTGGATGCACAACGCCGCGCCGATCCGAATCTCGATCACGAATCGCCGCTGCATGAGTTGTTCGAAGATCAACTCGCTTCAGCGGATCTGGTGGTCCTCAACAAGACTGATTTGATCGATGAAACGCAGCAGCGCGCGGTGGAAACGCTGATTCGCGGCGAGATTCCGGCCGGCGTCAAGATCGTACCGGCGCAGATGGGGCAGCTTGATCTGCATGCGCTGCTCGGGCTGGAGGCAGCGTCGGAGACGACGATTCATCTGCGTGTCGACCATCATGGTTCTGCCGACGACGAAGGCCACGTCGATCATCACCACGATGACTTCGATTCAGTCGTGGTCGAAGCACGGGTCGAGTCGCGCGAGGCCGTGATTGCGGCATTGCGCTCGCTGGTGGATGCCAACACGATTTATCGCGTGAAGGGTTTCGCGGCTTTGCCGGGCACGCCCATGCGGCTGGTCGTGCAGGGCGTGGGTCAGCGGTTTGACACCTACTTCGATCGCCGTTGGACCGGCAAGGAGGCTCTCGAAGGCATCAGCCGCTTCGTGTTGATTGGCGAGGATCTCGACCAGCCGCGCCTGCAACAAGCGCTGACTGCCGCCCTCGCCAACGCACCCGTGCAGGCCTGATCCATGCATCTGCTACGCACGACGCCCGGTGGTTTTGTCGACGACGCTGCCGGCGTCATGCGTATCGACCAGACGCCGGCACCTGTCGTCATATTGAGTTCCGCCGATACCACGCTCTCGCTTTTAGCCAGTGTCGTGCCGAATCTGGAAGCGGACTTCCCGGCGATCCGGCTGGCGAACCAGGCGTTCTTGCGCCAGCCGGCATCGGTGGATTTTTACGTCGATGACGTGCTCAAACATGCACGCGTGATCGTTATCGATCATCTTGGCGGCGAAGCGTATTGGCCCTACGGGATCGAGAGCATCACCACGCTTGCGCGCCGCAATGGCCAGATGCTCGTGATGTTTTCGGGCGACCTGCAGGAAGATGCGAATCTCGTGGCGAAGAGTACAGCCGAGCCTGCGTTGTGCGATCAGCTTTGGCGTTATCTGCGTGAGGGTGGCGCGAAGAATGCCGAAGCGTTCCTGCGTTGCATCGCGTTCCGGGCGCTGGGATATGGGCGTGAAGCGAACGAACCGACCCCGTTGCCAGCGGTGGCAATCTATCATCCGGCGCGGCAGATCGCGATCGTGGACGACTGGAAGGAGCAGTGGGTTCAAGGCGCGCCCGTTGTTGCGGTGCTGTTCTATCGGGCGCATTTGCAGTCCGGCAATACCGATGTTTTCAATGCGTTGATCGATGCCCTGGAGGCGCAAGGCCTCAACCCGCTGCCGATCGCCATGGCGTCGCTTAAAGACCCGTTGAGTCGCGAGGTCGTGCAACAGCTTTGCGCGGATCACGCTGTGTCACTGGTGCTGAACACAACCTCATTTGCTGCCGGCGTCATAGACGACCCTGTGCCGTTCGAACTCGCGGGCGATGCGCCGGTACTGCAAGTCATTCTTAGCGGGGGAAATCGCGAAGACTGGTTGAAGGACAACCACGGACTGAATTCGCGCGATGTCGCCATGCATGTCGCACTGCCGGAAGTCGATGGCCGCATCATCACGCGCGCGATCAGCTTCAAGGGACTTGCGTATCGATGCAAGATCACTCAAGTCGATGTCGTGCGATATCAGCCCGACCTTGAACGCGTGCGTTTCGTGGCCGAGTTGAGCCAACGCTGGTGTCGCTTGCGGCAGCTCGATAACGCCGACAAACGCATTGCGCTCGTGCTTGCGAACTATCCGCTGAGTGAAGGCCGCATCGGCAATGGCGTGGGTCTCGATACACCGGCGTCCGTCGTCAACATTCTTTCGATGCTTGCGAAAGAAGGGTATCGAGTGGATCAAATTCCCGCCGATGGCGACGCGCTAATGCAGGCGCTCACCTCAGGCGTGACGAATGATCCGGTGGTTCGCGATTTGCGTCCCGCGTTGCAAAGCCTGTCGCTTGATGATTACCTCGATGCTTTCGAGAAGCTGCCGGACAACGTCCAGCAGGAGTTGAATGCGCGCTGGGGGCCGCCCGAAAGTGATCCCACCATCCGTCGCGGCCGCTTCATGATCGCGGGCTGGCGCTGCGGGCATGTGTTCATCGGTATTCAGCCGGCGCGTTCTCGTGAACGTGGCGACTACGCCAGTTATCACGACGCGGAGCTCGTGCCGCCGCATGCTTATCTCGCGTTTTACTTCTGGCTGCGGCTGCGATTCAACGTGGACGCGATCGTTCACGTGGGCAAGCACGGCAACCTTGAATGGCTGCCGGGCAAGAGCGTTGCGTTGAGCGCTTCATGCTGGCCTGATTTGACGCTTGGCGCCATGCCGCACCTGTATCCGTTCATTGTGAATGACCCGGGCGAGGGCAGTCAGGCGAAGCGGCGGGCGCAGGCGGTCATCATCGACCACTTGATGCCGCCGCTCACGCGCGCTGAAAACTATGGCCCGTTGCAGGATCTCGAACGTCAGGTCGACGAGTACTACGAAGCATTGATGGTCGATCCACGCCGCGCAAAACTCCTTCGCAAAACGATTTTGGCAAGCATCGTCGAGCACAGTCTGCATGAAGAACTCGGACTCGATAAACCCCGCGACGCCGATACCGAAGATACGCTACTGACCCGAGCCGACGCGTATTTATGCGAGCTGAAGGAAGCTCAGATTCGCGATGGCCTGCACGTGTTCGGCGCGTCACCGCAAGGCGTGCAACGTCGCGATACCCTGCTTGCTCTCGGCCGTTATCCAACTGGCGATGCACAGGGCGCGAACGCAAGCGTGCTGACCGCGCTGGCGCGAGATTTGAATCTGGGCGAGACATTCGATCCGCTGGATGCCGACTGGAGCGCGCCGTGGACAGGTCCCCGTCCTGCTGAACTTGAAAACGTGATCGACTCGCCGTGGCGTCATCACGGCGACACGCGCGAGCGTCTCGAGTTGCTTGCGACGTCATTGCTTGACCGGCCATCCAATACAGCGGGGCCGTACACATCGCAAGTATTGACGCGGTTGAATGGCGACTTGCTCGCACGGCTCGACGCTTGCGGCCCTCAGGAGCTAAAGCAGCTTCAACGCGGTCTCGATGGACGTTTTGTACCACCGGGCCCAAGCGGATCGCCATCGCGTGGAAGGCCGGACGTCTTGCCTACCGGCCGCAATTTTTATTCGGTCGATACCCGCGCCGTACCAACGCGCGCAGCGTGGACGCTCGGCCTGAAGTCGGCCAACCTGCTGATCGAACGCCACCTTCAGGAGCACGGCGATTATCCGCGCGCGATTGGTTTATCGGTATGGGGCACGGCCACCATGCGCACCGGCGGTGACGATATCGCCCAAGCCATGGCGTTGATCGGCGTTAGGCCCAAGTGGGCGGCAGGCAGCAATCGCGTGACCGATTTCGAAGTCTTGCCCATCACCATTTTCAACCGTCCGCGCATCGACGTGACGCTGCGGGTATCGGGATTCTTCCGCGATGCGTTCGCGAACCTGATGCATCTCTTCGATGCCGCCGTGCAAGCCGTGGCCGAACTCGACGACGAAGCCGAAGACCTCAACCCGATCCGTGCGCGCATCATGCGTGAACGCGACGAACACATGGCGCGCGGACTCGACGAAAAGGAAGCGCGCTTGCGTGCGGGATGGCGCGTGTTCAGCACGAAGCCGGGCGCGTACGGTTCAGGTTTGCAGGAGATGATCGACGCGAAGCAATGGCAAAATGACGCCGATCTCGCACGCGGTTTTCAAAGCTCGGGCGGATATGCGTATTCGCAAAGAGGCGATGGCGTGGAGGCTCGCGACACCTTCGGCGCGCGCTTGTCGACGATTGACGTGGTGGTGCAGAACCAGGACAACCGCGAACACGACTTGCTGGATTCGAACGACTATCACCAGTTTCAGGGCGGCATGGTAGCGGCCGTGCGGCATCTTTCGGGCGCCCAGCCGCAAGCGTATAACCCTGACCACAGCAATCCCGCCGCGCCGCGCATCCGAACCTTGCAGGAAGAAATCTCGCGCGTGATCCGTTCACGCGTGGTCAATCCAAAATGGATCGACGGCGTGAAGCGGCATGGTTACAAGGGCGCATCCGAACTTGCGGCCACGGTAGATTATTTGTTCGGTTACGACGCCACCGCGCGAGCCGTATCGGATCATCAATACGCGCTGGTGGCGGACGCCTACGTCAACGACTCGGACACGCGTGAGTTCATGCAGCAGCACAATCCCCATGCGCTGCATTCGATCTGCGAGCGTTTGACCGAAGCGATGCAGCGTGGCTTGTGGCAAAGTCCAGGCGCATATCAGGAGCAGGTCGAACGTCATCTGCTGGATGCCGAACAGCAACTCGAAGGGCAACGAACGTGAGCGAATCCATCTTTCCGTTTGCCGCACTGGTCGCACAAAAACCCTTGCAGCAAGCACTTTTATTGGCGGCCATCGATCCTGCGCTGGGCGGCGTGTTAGTGAGCGGTCCGCGTGGCACAGCGAAATCGACGACCGCGCGCGCTCTCGCTGAACTGCTGCCCGAGGGCCAGTTCGTGACCCTACCGCTGGGGGCAAGTGAAGAACAGTTGATTGGTTCGCTGGATATCGAAGCTGTGTTGCGCGACGGCGGCGTGCGCTTTTCGCCGGGTTTGCTCGCGAAAGCGCATCAGGGCGTGTTGTACGTCGATGAAGTCAATCTGCTGCCCAACCAACTCGTGGATCAGTTGCTCGATGTCGCGGCCAGTGGCGTCAACGTCATTGAGCGAGACGGCATTTCGCATCGGCATGACGCGCGGTTCGTGCTGATTGGGACGATGAATCCGGAGGAGGGCGAACTCAGGCCGCAACTACTGGATCGGTTCGGTCTGGCGGTCCCCCTGCAAAACTGTTTTGATGCGGGAACACGTCGTGAAATCGTCAAGGCGCGTCTCGCATTCGATACGAATCCTGACGCTTTTCGCTTGCGGTTCACGGGGCAACAAGAAGCCTTGGCGCTAAAGCTTCGCCAAGCCAGAGCAATGCTTTCGACCCTCGAATTCGACGACGCGGTTCACGCGCGCGTCAGCGAGTTATGCATCGATGCGCATGTGGACGGCTTGCGTGCCGATCTCACCATGCTGCGCGCAGCGCGAGCGCTGGCGGCGTTCGAAGAGGCTCCAGCGGTGAACGTTGAGCACGTGGAACGCGTGGCGGAATCGGTGTTGCTGCATCGACGCAAAGAAGGCAGCGCACCCAGCGATCAAGGCAGCAATCAACGCTCTCCTGAAGCCCGTACGCAACAGAAAGACACTGATGAAGCGAACTTTGGCTTCATGCCTCCCGAGCCCGTAGACATCAAGGCAGTCAAGAACGTCAGGCCGCTTGCCGCAAAAAAATCCTGAGCCATCGAAGGCATGATGCAGAGGCCGAACCCGGCCGCCTTCGATGGCTAGAACCTTCAGCGCAAGGTACAACGCGATCACGTGCGGGCGAAGTGAGCACGCGCATCGACTGGTTGCAGACGCTGCTGGCGAAACGCAATCAACCTCTGGACAGAACTCACCTGAGATTTCATCGCGAGCAGGGCGACAGCAGCGCGTTGCATTGCTTCGTGCTCGATTGCTCCGGGTCGATGCTAAGCGGCAAGCGGCTCGCGCTTGCTAAAGGACTGGTCGTGGCGCTATTCGACCGGGCGTACCGCGAGCGCGCAGAGGTGGCGCTGGTCTGCTTCGGCGGTGGGGAGGCGCAAGTGCGTCGTGAACCTGGAGCGGCGCATTGGTGGAATGAACGTTGGCTCGCGCCTATTGGTGGAGGCGGGGGAACGCCGCTTGCGCTGGGCGTACATGCAGGCGCTAATGTGCTGCTTAGGGCAGCACGTCATCGCCCTTCACAGCGGCGTTTCTTGTGGCTGCTGACCGACGGCCGCAGTCCGGAAACACCTTCGCGTCCCGATGCGGCGGATCAGATTGTCATCGTCGATTTTGAAAATCAAGCGGTGCGCTTAGGGCGTTGCGCGACGCTAGCCGAGTCATGGCGCGCGGAGTATCGTACGGCCGCTTCCATGACTTCGTCCTAGTTCATTCGTACCAGCGCGGCGTGTATACCCAGTCGCCATGACCATCGGCTCGCGGAAAACTGCGCGTGGTGGACGAACCGACAATCACCATCGTACGCATATCGACTTGACTGGAATGCAGTTTTTCCAGCGTCGTGGTGGTCAGTGTTTCGCCCGGCCTGCCGATATTTCTACCCAGCACGATCACGGTTGCCCCGCTCCGATGCTCCCGCACGATATCGAGCGCGCGATCGAGTTGCCACGGCCGCGCGCGAGAGACGGGGTTATAAAACGCCATCACGAGATCGGCCTGAGCCGCGTACCGCAAGCGCGTTTCTATCACGGCCCACGGCTTGAGGTTGTCCGATAGCGACAGCATGCAGAAGTCGTGGCCGAGGGGCGCACCGGCCTTGGCAGCCGTCGCAAGGGCTGCTGAAACTCCCGGGACGACCGCCAACTCCACCGCGTTCCACGGCGCGTTGTCGCGGGCCTGATCGAGCGCTTCGAGCACGGCCGCGGCCATTGCAAAGACCCCGGGATCTCCCGACGAGACCACCACCACGTTACGTCCTGCACTCGCCAGTTCGAACGCATGACGCGCGCGCTGCATCTCTTCGCGGTTGTCGGTGCAATGCAGGACCTGATGCGACGCGAACGGACCGGCCATGCGCACATAGGTCTCGTAACCGAGGACATCGTCTGCTCGAATTAACGCATGTCTTGCAGCGGGCACCATTAGATCTGCGCTGCCGGGGCCGAGACCAATCACGGTCAGCGTGCCGCGTGCTTGTCCGAGTGTCGAGGGATCGAGCGGCTGTGGCGCGAGAGCAATTGTGATGCCGGCATCAAGAGACTCAAGCACGACAAAACCTGCTGGAAGCGTTCCGAAGCGCAGCGGCATATCTAATGTATGTGCGGCTTCGACAAGCGATACCGACGTCATCATGTTCAAGGGCGCGAGGACCGCCGCCAGCGCTATCGGTGCAATGCGTTGTTCACGCAAGATCCCGCGCACGCGTTCGACGATGGAGCCCTCTGACGACAACGCCGTCACGCACACCACCGCGCAACGCGGATGAATTATCAGCTCGCCCGCAACTTCGCTCGTATGCGGCGTGATGCGGATCGCGAGGCCCGCGTCGGCAGCGCGTGGCAAGTCTGCTGCGTCGAGCCACGGCGCGTGACCTTCAATACGCGTCGTGGCGCCTGCCAGAAGATCGGACACAAAACGTTTCCCGTGTTCGATATCGGCTAACACGTATCCCGCCGGCGGGTTCAGCAAGCAAGTGCCGAAACGTAGTTCACCGCTCGTTGTGATTGCCGGCGCGACGTCCAGCGCCGCCGCTATTTCCCGCGCCATCACGTTCACTCCACCCAACCCACCAAGCAAGGGCACGACCGCGCTGCCGTCTTCGGCCACGGCCAGCACGGGCGGTTCATGAGTCTTGTCGGCGAGCGCAGATGCCAGGCATCGGATCACGATGCCCGCCGCGCACAAGGCGACAATCGGCGTGTTGCGCGCATAGAGTTCGCGCAGGTGCAAGCCCAGTTCGGTAAACGTAACATCGCCCTGCACGCGGCTTGCGAGTCCATGAATGAGCGAACCCGGATACCGCGCCTGGATGCTGCGAGCGGTATCAACCGCGCCCGTGCCCAGCACCACGATTGCTACGGGAACCTGATCGCTCAACTCGCTCACGCCTGCCATTTTTCCCCCGGCACGACGAGCAGCGAGAAGTAGGGCGACGCCATGGGATCGACTTCTTCCAGCGGCACGATGCGCTGGTTCGCCATGGTCGCGCGTTCGACGTAAAGCGCGCGTTTATCGAGTCCGAGTTCGGTCAGCACGCGTCGTACCTTATCGAAGTTGCGGCCCAGTTTCATGATCACGGCGGCATCGGCGGTGGCGAGACGTTGCCTGAGATCGGCTTCCGGCAGCACGCCCGATAACACCGACAAGCTTTGGTTCCGATACACAAGCGGCACGCCAAGCACGGCAACCCCGCCGAGCATGGAACACACGCCGGGCACGACATGCGCTTCGAATCGTTCGGACAGCCGGTCATGCAGATACATGTACGAGCCGTAGAAGAACGGATCGCCTTCGCAGATCACGGCTACATCGCGGCCGGCTTCTAGATGATCCGCGATGCGCAGGGCGGATTCATCGTAGAAGTCGCCGATGATCGTTTCATAGCAGAGCGGCGGTTCAAGCGCTTCTGTTGTGACGGGATAAACCAGCGGCATGCGGGTTTGCGTCTCTTTCAAATGCACTTCGATAATGCCGAACGCGTTGCCTCTCTTGCCCTTTGCCACGAAGTAAGCGACCACCGCAGCCGAGGTCAGCAAGCGCAGTGCCTTTACTGTGATCAGCTCGGGGTCACCGGGGCCGACACCGAGTCCATAGAGGCGTCCGCTCATCTATTCGGTCTCCGTTGCCAGCGCGTTCACGGCAGCGGCCGCCATCGCGCTGCCGCCACGCCGGCCGCGCAATGCGACGAATGGCACGCCGCGGCTATCGGCGGCAAGCAGCGCTTTCGATTCTGCCGCGCCGATAAACCCCACGGGGAAGCCCAGGATCAGCGCGGGTCTGGGCGCGCCTGCGTCGAGCATGTCGAGCAGATGAAAGAGTGCAGTGGGCGCATTACCGATCACGACCACACTGCCTTCAAGATCTGGTTGCCACAGCTCGAGCGCGGCAGCGGAGCGCGTGTTGCCGAGTGCGCGAGCGCGTTCAGGCACGGAAGGATCGTTGAGCGTGCAGATCACGCGGTTATCCGCCGGCAGTCTCGCGCGCGTGATGCCTTCGGCGACCATGCGGGCATCGCAGAGAATAGAAGAGCCTTTGCTGAGCGCCAGGCGGCCTGCCGTGCCCGCGCCGTGAGAGAACACGAGGTCGTCGATGACGTCTGTCATGCCGCATGCGTGGATCACGCGCACGGCAAGTTTCTCGAGATCGGTGGGAATGGCCGAGAGGTTGGCCTCGGCGCGAATGGTCGCAAACGACGCGCGATAAATCGCCTGGCCGTCGCGAATGTAGTCAAGCATCAAGGTGACTCCGGGCTAGCCAGCGGGCTGCCTGTTCAATGGTGAGATGGCGCGCGAGGGGCTCAGGTGCGTTGCCGTAGAGATCGTAGCGGCCGGGTGCAACAGCCAGCAAGGTGGTATCGACGCGATGTGCCGCCGCGCATGAGCGCGCGCAACCGCTTAGGTGTACGTCGCCCGTGGGCGGCATTGACCGAGCGAGAAGTCGCGCGTCAGTTTTAGTATCGGTAAAACTTTTTGCGCAGCCTGGCGAACCCGCACACGCAATCAGGCGCGCGAAGGGTTCGTCGGGGTTCGTCGCGAGACCGAGTGCGGCGAGTTGTGCAACGACCGTTTGGGCATTAGCAGAAGGCACGTCGAGCAGCATGACGCTTTGCCAGGGCGTCATGCGTAATCGTGGCGCAAGATCGGCGAGCGCAAGCAGTGTTGCGGCATCCAGGCGCCCAAGCGGCACTTGCGCACCGACACACACGCTGTCGCCCATCTCTTGACGATGCACGCCGAAACGCAGCTTTGCATCGGAGGCGGGACGTCGCCAATGCTCAACGTCATGATCCAAAGCAAAGCCAAGCTTCTCCTGCGCGCGGCCAAGAATGTCTTCGATGGAATATGTCGTCAGCAGATCACGCATCCTGGTCTGCCAGGGCTGAGCAAGATCGAGGAAGGTATGCAGCAGCGCAATAACGAGTTCAGGGACGTGCCCGGTTTTCACCGCAGCCAACGCAGGCGCATCGTTTTCAAATTGGGGTGGACACCCCGCGAGCCCAAATACAAACCGTTCCGCCGATACCACTGAAAGCCATACATCGTGAGGATGGTCGAGCATGGCAAGGCGCTCGCCCCCGTCGACCATCAACGCAAATTTTGGCGATAGCTGATGCAAACGCACGTCACGCTGCATCTGCCCGATCAATGTGGAAACGAGTGGGACGACATCGAGCAAGGCGTGCGAATCGAGGCCCGCCAGCGGACTGGACATGACGTTACGCTGGTCGTCGGAATCGGGGGTGTCGGGACCGAGCCCTGCATTGACGAGCCGCGAGACGAGCGCTTCCTGCGCGTCTGTCTCTTCAGTGACGCCGCGAATCTGGAGATTCGCGCGATTGGTTGCATCGATGAAACCGGAACCGAATTCGAGCGACACTTGCGTCACGACACGCGCCTGCGCTGCGCTCAGCTCGCCCCTTACGAGACGAATGCGGCACAGGCCGCCGTCGCGTGCAGGCACGATCCGCATCAGACCGGGACACGCCGATGGCCGTGATGCTTGGGATGATGCGTGCGCTAATCCGCGTACAGTAGTGAGTGGTTCGTTCAAAGCGTGACCCGTCCGGTCTCGCGCGGCGCCCGAGCATGCCGGACCCTTTCACGGGATGGCACGTTCGCGGCATCGGTACACCCCGCCCGATGTTGGCTTGCACGAAGAATTGCGGTCGGCAGGTCTCTTGGCTTGCAGGTCGTCATCCGTACCGGCCTTCCCAGTCGAAACCAGTGGCAGTGGAGCGCGGACTCGCTGCGTACAATTGCGGGGGCAGCCACAGTTCTGCTGTGTTCCCTGTTAGGCCCGTAAGGGCACCGACTAACCGCGCTATTATGCCCGTTTTTGCAGCGGCTAAAGCGCGCAGGCGTCAGGCCGTACGTGCTTTAGCCGCATAGTGCCGGCCGCGTTGCAGACGAGGCGCGAGCAGTGAATGAGTGAGTGAACGAGTTGGAAAATAGATCAGAGGACCGGCAGATGTCACCGTGGTTGACCGTGTTGGGGATCGGGGAGGATGGCTGGCGCGGACTGAGCCGGCAAGCGCGCCAGGCGCTGCTGGCAGCCGATACTATTTTCGGCGGCGCGCGTCATCTCGCGTTGTTACCCGCGCGGATAGGCGGCGAACGTCGCGCATGGCCTGCGCCGTTTACGATCGCGCCCGTGCTCGAATATCGTCACGGACGCAAACAGGTGTGCGTTCTCGCAAGCGGCGACCCGATGATGTACGGCGTTGGCTCGACTTTCGCCCGCGAACTGACTGCCGATGAATTCTGCGTGGTGCCCGCGCCGTCTTCGTTATCGCTTGCCGCCGCGCGTTTGCACTGGGGGCTGCAGGACGTCGCGGTAGTCTCGCTGGTCGGGCGCCCGGTCGCGGCCCTCGAAACGCAGCTCCATCACGGCGCGCGCCTTTTCGTTCTGAGCAGCAACGCCGCGAGTCCCGGCGTGGTCGCGCAATTGCTGACCACGCGCGGTTTCGGCGCGAGCCGGCTGAGCGTATTCGAGCACCTGGGTGGCGAGCGCGAGCGTCGTATCGACAGCGTGGCCAGTGCGTGGACGGCAAGCGAAGTGGCCGCGCTGAATCTGGTGGCGATCGAATGCATCGCGGAAAACCACGCGCGGCGCTTGCCCCTGACGCCCGGTCTTCCCGACGACGCTTACCAGCACGACGGGCAGCTCACGAAGCGCGATGTCCGCGCGATCACGCTGGCACGGCTTGCTCCCGAGCCCGGCGAACTGCTGTGGGACGTGGGTGCGGGATGCGGGTCGATTGGTATCGAATGGATGCGCGCGCATCCGGGTTGCCGTGCCATCGCGATCGAAGCGAACGGCCAGCGTCAACGCCTGATCGAACATAATCGCGACGCGCTCGGCGTACCCGGACTGCAACTGGTCGAGGGCGAAGCGCCTGACGCGTTGGCCGGACTTCCTGAGCCCGACGCGATTTTTATCGGCGGAGGCGTGACCGTGCCGGAGATGCTTGATACGTGCTGGTCTCATCTGAAGAAAGGCGGCCGGATGATAGTCAATGCAGTCACGATCCAGAGCGAGATGACGCTGGTCGCATGGCGCGCGCTTCACGGCGGCGAGATGACGCGTATCAGCGTTGCGCATGCCCAGCCGCTAGGCGCCTTCGATACCTGGCGCCAGGCGCTTCCGATCACGCTGCTGCACGCGGTCAAACCGTGATGCGGATCGATCGGCCGGCAGGGGCGGCGCAATGATGCGGACCCTGCTATTGGGAGGGACCGGCGACGCGTTGAAAATCGCGCGACGTCTCGGCCCTGCGCATATTTATAGCCTCGCCGGACTGGGCCGTGTACCGGACGATCTGATCTGTCGCGTCCGCGTAGGCGGGTTTGGCGGGATAGAAGGGTTAGCGGCGTTCATCGAAACCGAATCCATCGGCTTGATCGTCAATGCGACGCATCCCTACGCCGCACAAATGAGCCATCACGCGAGCACGGCGAGTGCGCTTAAAAACATTGAATGCTGGGCGCTTCGCCGCGCACCGTGGCAGCCGCAATCCGAAGACGATTGGCGCGAGGCAATCGATTTTCCGGACATCATCCGCGCGCTCGCGCCTTACAAATTTCCGCTCTGGACGCTGGGCCGCGAACCGCTTGCGCATCTTGATGAGATTCCTCCCGGGCAACACTGGACCATTCGCTGTCTCGACTCGCACCCGGGCAACGCACGCGCGACAATCATCGGTGCGCGTGGCCCGTTCTCGCTGGAAAGTGAACGCATGCTCTTCGACACGCAGCAAACCGATGTCCTCGTCAGCAAGAATAGCGGCGGCGCGGCAACGGAGGCGAAACTTGCCGTAGCGCGGGAACGCGGTTTGCCCGTAGTCATGCTGAAAAGGCCAAACTTGCCACCGGTCCAGCGCGAATTCTCCGATACAAACTCGCTTCAAGACGCACTCGAAGCAGGGTCCCATTCGCAATCACTTTCGATAAAACCCCTTAAATGACGGTCTATTTCATTGGCGCCGGACCCGGAGATCCCGAACTCATCACGGTGAAAGGCCAGCGCCTCATTCGGACCTGTCCGGTCATCCTGTACGCTGGATCGCTTGTGCCCGAAGCGGTATTGAGCGGACATGGCGCGGAAAGCGTCGTGAATACGGCCGATCTTCATCTCGACGAAATCGTGGCGTTGCTCGAAGCGGCTCACCTCAAAGGGCAAGACGTTGCCCGCGTGCATTCCGGTGATCCATCGCTATACGGCGCAATAGGTGAGCAGATACGGCGCTTGAATATGCTTTTGATTCCTTATGAAATCGTTCCCGGCGTCACGGCGGCAGCGGCATCGGCGGCGTCCCTTGGTTGCGAATTCACGTTGCCCGGGATCTCGCAAACGGTGATCCTGACGCGCTTCGCCACGAAGACATCGATGCCCGAAGGCGAGCAGCTCGCCGATCTCGCACGCCATCGCGCGACCATGGCAGTTCACCTTGGCGTGCGTCATATCGAACGAATCGTCGCTGATCTGATTCCGCATTACGGCGCGGAGTGTCCTGTAGCCGTGATCTTCCGCGCAAGCTGGCCGGACGAAGAGAAAGTGCTCGGTACGCTTGCGGATATCGCAGGGAAAGTGCTTGAAAAAGGCATCGAAAAGACTGCGTTGATCGTGGTGGGATACGTGCTGAACGCGGAAGGTTTTACGGATTCATCGCTGTATCGCAAGCCGTTCTGAGCGAGTGCCATGCGCGATATCGATACCGTTTTCGATGCCCTGTCGCATTCGAAATTTCGCATGCGTTTCCGTTTGGGCGCGCGTGAGGAGGCTTATTTGCGTGAACACGGCATGACGGACGTGATCAGCCATGCGCGTGAACTGATTGCGCGGCGGCTTGCGCCTGAGCATCCGCCGAACGACGGCAAGCAGACGCCGTTTCGCGGCCATCCGGTATTTATCGCGCAGCACGCCACGGCAACGTGCTGTCGGGGTTGCCTCGCGAAATGGCATGGCATCGCGGCGGGAAAACTGCTGGATGATGACGAGCGGGACCATGTCGTGCAGGTTATCGAACGCTGGTTGAAGGCGCAAAAAGTGGCCGGTGCGGATAAACCGCCACGTCAGCCCGACTTGCCGTTCTGATCGGCATAGGGGACGGCCAAGAGGCCGTACCCCTGCCACACCACCCGGCATGCGGGTCCGCACCGGGCGGTTCGAGAAGTTGAGGTTAGGAGAGTCGAGGTACCCCCAGTCGATCGAAGTAGGCGATAGTGAGCACGCGTTTGAGAGCACGGTCGCTGTTGCGCCACCAGCAACGGTTATTCGCCGCCACCTGGCGCGCTGTTTCAGCGGATGCACCCAACGCACGGAGTTCCCGGTAGATGGTAAGGCCATGGCGCCAGTGTTTAAGCTGGATAGCGCGCAGCCGGTGACGCATCCACTCCTCCAGTGCCGACCACACACTGGGCGTTTGCGCCATCCTGAAGTATGCCTTCCACCCCAACACGTAAGGCCGTAACCGTTCCACCACCTCCTTCATGCTGCGCCCGCCAGAACGGCGGGTCAGTTCACGAATGCGACGCTTAAACGCCAGGAGCGGTTTGGCCGCTACCTTGCGCTTCACTACACCGCCCGGAGCTACCCACAAGCCGTAGCCCAGAAACTTGCGGCCGAACACGCTCGCCACCGCGCTCTTGGTCTCGTTGACCTTCAAGCGCAGCCGACCATACAAGCGTCGCAACAGTGCCATCACTCGTTCACCTGCACGGCGGCTACGAACATACACGTTCGAATCGTCGGCGTAGCGCACGAAGCAATGACCCCGCCTTTCCAATTCCCGATCCACCTCATCGAGCAGCACGTTGGCCAGCAATGGTGATAGCGGCCCGCCTTGCGGCGTGCCCTGATGTCTTTGCTGCACCACCCCGTCATCCATGATGCCGCTGTTCAAATACGCCCGGATCAACTGGATGACTCCGGCGTCGCCAAGGCGTTTCTGTAAGCGGTCGATCAGAATGTCGTGATTGACCCGGTCGAAGAACTTCTCCAGATCCACGTCCACCACAACCCGCCGCCCAGACTGCACGTACGACTGCGCGGTTAACACCGCGTCGTGCGCACTGCGCCCGGGCCGAAAGCCGTAGCTATGCTCGCTGAAGGTAGGGTCCAGAATCGGCTGCAACACCTGCAGCAGTGCTTGCTGGATCAGCCGATCCGTCACCGTCGGGATGCCCAGCTCGCGCTCGCCTCCGTCCGCTTTCGGAATCGTCACTCGCCGTACCGGACTCGGCCGGTACGTCCCCTTTAGCAATTGCTCGCGGATCACAGGCCACACCGTCACCAGGTGTCGGGAGGTCTGATCGATATCCAGACCGTCTACACCCGCAGCGCCTTTGTTTGCCCGTACCCGCTTAAACGCCTGCTTCAGGTTCTCTCTCGTCAACGCCGCTTCCAGCAGCGCCGACCCTGTGTTCCCGGATTCATGCCGCGGGCGGCAAGCTTCGTCACTCACGGGTACACGCGCAGCTTCACCGCGCGCTACTCCCGCTCGCCCCGTTTGCCCGGGCATCTGACGCAATGCCTGCCACATCGACATGACGCTGAACACTCCTTCTCGTTCGGCCCTTCATCACTAGCTTCAGCCTCACCGGCCTATCCTGTGACTAGTACGGCCTCTGCTGACTTCTCGCTCCGACTCGACGCCGTCGCCCTTTCAGGCACGAGGCGAGATCTCCCCAGGTAAGAACGCAATCCTTCACCGCACAACCGCCGGATCTACAGCACCTGATCCTTGACCACGAGAGCTTCGCAGTTTCGTGCCTGCTCGCCCTGATCGGCACCGCCTTCTATCCGGTTCTTGTCCATCGGCTCGCGGCTTCGCTCCACGCTTCCTCCCCACGCTCGGTCACCCTCACGCAGTTGCGCTTCGCTTCGTTCGCTGTGGTCAACTCACGGGAGGACTCGCACCTCCAAGATTGCGCCCATGCTGGGCGCACACGAAAAAA